>JALYLE010000284.1 GCA_030774375.1 Chloroflexota bacterium
CAGTTCTGGCAGAAGGCGACGCCGGCGCGATTATGGGTGCCGCAGCGCGGGCATTGCTGCGTCCCTTCTGCGACACGGGGACGCTCAACCGTCACAGGCGCTCCGGGCGCGATGAGCCGCTGGCCGCACTGACGGCAGAAGGCGATTCCGGGACGGTTCTCTGTACCGCAGCGCGGACAGAGGGTGCTCTCGCCGACAGCCGTGGCCGGAACGCTATGAGCCTGCGTCGTCTCGGCACGCTCCTCGACCGGGGGGGCCACGTACGCCTCGGCCTCGGGGGGCGGGGGCTCGGCCACCGGGGCGCTCACCACGACAGGCTCGGGCATCTCCTCGGCCGGCGGAGATTCGGCGGGCATCTCCTCGGCCGCCGGAGGTTCGGGCGCGGCTGCGGGGACCTCTCCGGCCGCAGAGGGCATATGGGCCTGCTCTTCGGGCCAGGTCGCCGGAGGCTCCTGCGGCTGCCGTTCGGGCGTCGAGCCTGATGGTGCCGTCTCGAATTCGTCCGCGGTCTGCTCGTCTGGGTCGGTCGGCTCCTCGGGGGAGGTGCTTGACGGCTCAGCGGCCGAGGGCTTGGGCTCGCGCTCGTCGTGTTCCATCGCTGTCAGCCTCCCGTCTCGCGGCTGCCGGACGGCTCGATCATAGCCGACGCTCGGCCACTGCCGGCTGGCCGGCAAGCCAACCGGCGAGCGATCGGAAGATGCGCAAGCCGTCGGTCCCACCCAGTTCGGCCTCGGCCGCTCGCTCCGGGTGCGGCATCAGACCCAGGACGTTGCCGGATTCGTTGACGATGCCGGCGATCCCTCGGAGGGAGCCATTCGGGTTCGCGTCCGGTGTCACCGCTCCGTTCGAGTCGGCGTAGCGCAGGACCACGCGACCGGTCACCTCGAGCTCGTCGAGCGTTGTCTCATCCGCGGTGTAGCGGCCCTCACCGTGCGAGATGGGGAGCCGGATGAGGTCGCCCGCGTCCAGGTCTGCCAGCCACGGCCCTATTCCCCGCTCGATCCGGAGCCACTGCCAGTCGCAGCGAAACTCGAGGTGGTCGTTGCGCAGCAGCGCCCCGGGGAGGAGACTCGCCTCGCAGAGGATCTGGAAGCCATTGCATGAGCCGATCACCGGCCCGCCCGTGGCCGCGAACGCCTCCACGGCGGCCATCACCGGTGAGAAGCGCGCGATGGCCCCGGTGCGCAGATGATCCCCATGCGCGAAGCCGCCGGGCAGCACCACCGCATCCGGCGAGCCCAGGTCGGTCTCGGTGTGCCAGAGGAGGCGCGCCTCCCAGCCCAGCACCCCGGCCACGTGGGCGAAGTCGCGCTCGCTCCAGGTGCCGGGAAACACAACGACCGCGATACGCGGTGTGCTCATGCCAGTTGCTCCTCGCTGGCCGGCTCCTCGTCGGCGCGCAGATCCCAGCTGGCGACCTCCATCACCGGATTGGCGAGCAGCCGGCGGCACATGGTCGCGATCGCGTCATCGGCAGCGGTGGGATCTTCGGCTTCGAAGGCTATCCGCACCAGCTTGCCGGATCGCACCTGCTGCACGCCCGCAAAGCCCAATGACCGCAGGCCACTCGCAATGGTCAGGCCCTCCGGGTCGGCGATTCCCGGGCGGAGCTGGACGTGCACGTCGGCGATCCAGCGCACTAGTCTGATCTCCCCGCCTCATCCCAGGGACGCCCGGTGAGCCGCTCGTAGGCGGTGACGTACCGGCTCCTCGTCCCCTCGATTACCTCGACCGGCAGGGAGGGGGCCGGCGGTTCCTTGTTCCACCCCGAGGCGCTGACGAAGTCGCGGACGTACTGCTTGTCGAAGGACGCGGGCGCCGATCCGGGCGCATACAGCTCCCCATCCCAGAAGCGACTCGAGTCAGGGGTCAGAACCTCGTCGATGAGCGCGAGCTGGCCATCGATCCAGCCGAACTCGAACTTGGTGTCGGCAAGAATCAGGCCGACCGCCTCGGCCCGGGCGGCACCGGCGTCATAGGCGGCGAGCGAGCGCTCCTCAAGCTGACGGCCGAGGTCCGCGCCCACCATCGCGGCGAGGTCATCGCGCGTGATGTTCTCGTCGTGCCCGATCTCCGCCTTGGTGGACGGCGTGAAGATCGGCTCCGGCAATCGCTCGGCCTCACGGAGCCCAGATGGCAGGCGATGGCCGCCGACCATGCCGCTCGTGCGATATTCGGCCCAGCCGGACCCCGCCAAGTAGCCGCGCACCACGCATTCGGCGTCGACGCGCGTGGCTCGTCGTACGAGCATCGACCGGCCGGCCAGGTCGGGACTCCGTGCGCCGTCCGGGAGATCGGCAGGGTCGACGGAGATGAAGTGACTCGGACCCAAGCCCGCAAGCACATCGAACCAGTAGGCCGAGAGACGCGTCAGCACCCGGCCCTTGTCCGGAATCGGCTGGTCAAAGACCACATCGAACGCCGAGAGGCGATCCGTCGCCACGAGCAGGAGGCGGTCGTCCCCCACCGCGTAGGTTTCCCGGACCTTCCCGCGGTGAACGAGGTCGAGCCCGTCGACCGAGCTATGCATCAGCGTCATTCGAGGTCCTCCATGTGCCCCTCGCTGCCGCGCGGTGAGGCGCCGCGCGGATGCGTGTGGTCGTCATTGGCAGGGAGCCCCATCCGGCGACGGGCGTACGCCTCAAACCGATCCAGGAGGGACAGCACCACGAGCACCAGCACCGCGCCGAGTACTGCGAGCGAGTAGAGACCAGCGCCGGCCGCCATCCCGATCGCCGCGACTGCCCAGAGTGAGGCCGCCGTGGTGAGGCCGCGAATGTGGCCCTGGTATTGGAGCACCGCGCCGGCCCCGATGAACCCGATCCCGGTGACGATCTGCGCCGCGATCCGCGTCGGATCGGCTCCCGAACCCAGGAACGCGTAGCCGGAGACGACCGTAAAGAGGCATGCTCCCAGGGCGACGAGACTATGAGTTCGGAATCCGGCCGGTTGCCGATCGAGCTCACGCTCGAGGCCGATGGCGGCGCCCAGCACTAGGCCCAGCAGCAGCCGCAGCGCCAGCTCGACCTGCAGGTTGACCGTCAGCTCGCTCGGCATCTCGTCCTCATTGAAGGCGCGCGGCCTCTCCGGCCGGGCTCTGCGCAATCGTGCCGGAAGGGTCTCCCAGCTCGAGCGACCACCAGACCGACGACCAGGCATGGGCCGCTCCGCCGATTGCCAGCGTGCAGAGCCAGATCGCGATGAAGGCTACCAGCAGCAGTGCGGCGCTCGGGTCGGTGAGGCGCCCTCCAGCCAGGTCGCCGCCGATCGGCGACCAGAGAAGGCGCAGCAGCACCCAGCTCCCGATCAGCCACGCGGCGTCGACGGCGCCGGTGACGATCGCGACGCCGAGCAGCTTCTTGGGACGCTGGATCACGTCGTGCCACGCGGCGACGAGGGCGCGCGGGAAGGTCGTCGGGCTCTCCCCGGCCACGCGCCGCACGGCCGCGGCACCGTAGATCTGCCCGACGAGGACCATCGCGGCCAGCGCCACCTCCAGCGGCCACAGGTCGCCAGCCAGGCGCAGCAGGATCGTGCCGCCGATGTCGGGTGACTGATACTCGCCCGGCGCCACGGCCGCCAGCCCAAGGCTGAGGGCGAAGGCGACGAGGAGGGCGGGCAGCGCGGCGACGAGCTGGGCGCCCCAGACACGCAGGAGCTCTTCGTCAAACGTACGGTCGCCGGGCGATCTTCCGAGGCGCGACCGAATCGAGCCCAGGAGGAGCGCCTCGCCCGACGCGACCAACAGCGATGCCGTCAGGCCACCGAATGCGACGACGGCGGCAAACACGACGACGTTGAGCGGGAAGGCTGACGAGGTCGCCAGGGCCGTCGCGGAGAAGGCGAGATCGCCTTGGGATGGCGGACCAACCACGGCGAGCAGGAAAGGGAGCCATCCCAGGAACGCGAGGCTCGCGAGCGCGCCGGGCAGCCAGAGCTCGGGGCCGTCGGCGATGAACGTGGCGGACGACCGGGCTCGCTCGATCATGCCCCGGCCATTGGCTCGGCTGTCATCCCTCGGAGCCATCGTCGTCGAGCCCGAGCGCGCGGTAGCTGGCGGCGATCCCGGCCAGGTGGTGCTCCAGGTCCATCGCGCGTGCGATCTCCTCCGCCGTCAGCCACTCGGCGATGCCGGCGTTGGTGGTCAACGCCTCCACGAATGAGGAGTCGCCACGGGACGCAGCCTGGGCCGATTCCTGGACCAGGCGGTAGGCTGCCTGGCGGTCGGCCCCCTTGGCCACCATGGCCAGGAGGAGCGCCTCCGAGTAGACCATCCCTCCGCTCAGGTCCAGGTTGGCGTGCATCCGCTCGGGCGACACCTCGAGCCCGTCGAGGATGGTGGCCAGCGTGCGCGTCGCGTATCCGGCGACCCCCAGCGCACGCTCGAAAACGAAGCGCTCCGCGGAGCTATGGCTGATGTCGCGCTCGTGCCAGAGCGCCATGTTCTCGAGGCCGACGAGCGCGTCCGCGCGGAGCAGTCGCGCCATGCCGCTCACGCGCTCGGCGAGAATCGGGTTGCGCTTGTGGGGCATTGCGCTGGATCCCTGCTGGCCCGCCCCGAAAGGCTCGAATGCCTCACCCACCTCGGTCCGCTGCAGGTGCCGGATCTCGATCGCGATCCGTTCGAGGGTGCCTCCCAGGATCGCCAGCGTCGTCAGCAGTTCGGCGTGTCGGTCGCGGCTGACAACCTGGGTCGCAGCCGCGTCGGGCCGCAGCCCGAGGCGATCACAGACGGCGGCCTCCACCGCCGGACTCACGTTGGCATGGGTGCCGACCGCACCGGAGATCTTCCCGACGCTCACCGCTTCCCGCGCGCGGGAGAGCCGCTCGGCATCGCGGCTGAGCTCGGCGTACCAGCCGGCGGCCTTGAATCCAAAGGTGATCGGCTCCGCGTGAATGCCATGGGTACGACCCACCATGGGTGTCGACCGATGCTGGACGGCAAGGCGCCGGACGACCTCCCTCAACCGCGCGAGCTCAGTCTCAACCACGGCGGCTGCGTCTCGAAGCTGGACTGCGGTGGCGGTGTCCAGGAGGTCGGAGCTGGTCAGGCCGAAATGGAGCCACCTGCCCTCCGGTCCGAGGTGCTCCGTGACGCTGCGCAGAAAGGCGATCACGTCGTGCTGGGTCTCGCGCTCGATCGCGCGCGCCCGTTCGCGATCAACCGCGCCACTCTGCATCGCGCCGCGCAGCCGCTCCCAGTCGCCATCGGGGATGGTTCCCACGTCGTGGAGCGCCTCAGCGGCGAGCAGTTCGATCCGAAGCCAGAGGTCGAGCCGGCGTTGTTCGCTGAAGACGTCGCGCAGTTCCGGCAGGGCATAACGATCGATCATCGCTCCGCCCGCGGATCGATCCGCGGCTCCGCCTTGGCTGCCTGCTCGGTCCGGAACGCGGCGACCCGTTCCGCGACGGCAGGATCGCCAAGGGCAAGGATGCGCGCGGCCAGATGGGCTGCGTTCTTCGCCCCCGCAGGACCGATGGCGACGGTCGCCACCGGCACCCCGGGTGGCATCTGGACGGTGCTGTACAGTGCATCGGCCCCGCCGAGTGAGCCGCCGTCGAGTGGTACCCCGATGACTGGGAGAGCGCTCTGGCTGGCAAGGACGCCCGCCAGGTGCGCCGCCATGCCGGCCGCCCCAATGAGGATTCGGACCCCTGCCCCCTCCGCTTCGCGGACATAGGCCTGCAGGCGCTCCGGTTGGCGATGGGCGCTGATCACGCTCGCTTCCCAGCCGATGCCGTATGCGTCGAGCTGGTCGAAGCAGCCGCGCAGGGCGGCCAGATCCGAACGCGAGCCGCAGATGACCGCGACCTGGGGAGCCGGAGGCACCGGCTAAGGATAGCTAGGATCGCGCCGAGCCAACCTCCCGGGCCGCGATATCAGTCCGATGCTGGCTGTTCTCCAGCACGCAACCTGCGACACCCCGATAGGCGGCCTCACGCGCCGCGTCCAGATCGGGCCCACGGCCCACGAAGGTCACGACCCGGCCGCCGGCCGCTTCATACCCTCCCGCGCTCGCGCGTCGGGTACCGGCATGGAAGCAGAGGACTTCACCGTCGTCGGACGCGGAAGCAGGCTCGGCTCCGGTGAGCGCGCGACCAGGGATCGGCGCATCCGGGTAACCCTCGGAGCTGATCACCACGCCCACCGCGGCACCGGAACGCATGGCGATCGATTCCTCCATCATCCCGCGGTCGCCCGAGGCGGTACCGAGCAGCGCCGCCGAGAGGTCACCGTCGACCATCGGGAAGAGAACCTGGGCCTCCGGGTCGCCAAAGCGGGCGTTGAACTCCAGGACAACCGGGCCGGCGTCCGTCAGCATCAGGCCGGCGTACAGCACGCCGCGATACGGCACCCCGTCGCGGGCCATCCGCCACGCGATCGGCTCGAAGACGGACGCGACCACCTCGTCCATGGGCTTCGCCCCGAACCAGGGGACGGGCGCGTAGGCACCCATGCCGCCAGTGTTCGGACCGATATCCCCGTCGCCGAGACGTTTGTAGTCGCATGCGGCGGCAATCGGAACGACGGCCTCGCCGCTCACCAGGGCGAACGCCGAGACCTCGCGCCCATCCAGCCGCTCCTCGAGGACAAGGCGGGCGCCGGGCTGCGCGTCGGCCAAGAGCGACTGGATCGCGGACTCAGCCTCCTCCATCGTCTCCGCCACGACCACGCCCTTGCCGGCCGCGAGCCAATCAGCCTTGACGACAACGCTGCGCCCCGCGGCGGTCATTGCCTGGGCACGAGCCCGAGCACCCTCCGCGTCTGAGAAGGCCGCGCCATCCGCGGTGGGCACCCCGGCGCGCCGCAACTGCTCCTTGGCGTATGCCTTGGATGATTCCAGCCTGGCCGCGGCTGAGGTCGGTCCGAAGACGGGGATCGCCGCCTGCTCGAGCGCGTCAGCGACGCCTGCCGCCAGCGGCGCCTCGGGACCGATCACGACGAGGCTGTATCCCTCGCGCGCCGCGTGGCGCACCACGGCGCGCGGGTCGGTTGGGTCGAGGTCGGGAACCGTCTCGCCGACTGCACCGGTGCCACCGTTGCCCGGCGCAACGCGCACCCGGCGAACGGTGTCATCACGGGCGAGCCGCCAGGCAAGGGCATGCTCGCGCCCGCCGGAACCGATTACGAGGACCTCCACCCCGGCATGCTAGCCGGGGGACCACCCCGAGTTCAGCCGCTCGGAGCCGGGCTGGCCGAGGGAGCGGGAGAACCGCTGGGCAAGGGTGCCGGGGTGCCGGTCAGCTTTTGGAGGGCATCCAAAACGGTTGCCAGCTCATCGATCTTCGCCTGGTAGGTACCCAGCTCGCCCGCCTTGAGTGCGGCCTGCGCCTGGTCGTACAGCTGCTGCGCCCGTGCAACGAGCCCCGCGGCGGTCGCAGGTAACCCACCGCCACCGCCACCGCCTCCTCCTCCGCCCGTCGGGGGTGGCACGGCCGCCTCGCCCAGGATCTGGGCTAGAGCCTGGTCGAGCGTCTCGGCGAAGGCCACGCGCGTCTGCGAGGCGAGGATCACACGCTTGAATTCCGGCTGCGCGTTGGACGTCGATCGCAGGAAGATCGGCTCGACGTAGAGGATCGAATCGCCCATCGGCAGGACGAGCAGGTTTCCGCGCACCACGCTCGAGCCCGCGGTTGACCAGAGTGTGAACTGCGCGGAGACGGTGCTGTCCTGGTTGATCCGGGTCTGGATCTGGGCCGGCCCGCTCGTGCTCGTGTCACTCGGGAACTGGAAGGCGATCCGCTCGCCATAGTGGCCCGGGTCCATCCGCGCCGCCACCCACGCGATCATGTTGTTGCGGCCGGCGGGGACGAACGGCTGGATGAGCACGAACTCGGCCGCCTGCTCGCCCGGCAGCTTCATGATCACGTAGTACGGCTCGATCACGGTCGACTCGCCGCTGACATCGGTCTGCTGGGAGGCGAGCGCCCAGCGATCAGACTTGAGGTAGAGCGTCTCGGCACCTGCGTCGTTGGCGCCGAGGTGGTAGAGCTCGTACTGGTCGTTCTGCGCGGTGAACAGGTCTTCGGGATAGCGGAGGTGCGCGCGGAGGCCGTCACTCAGCGACGAGATCGGCTGGAAGAGGTTGGGGAAGATTCGAGCCCAGGCCTCGATGATCGGGTCGTTGGGATCAGCGATGTAGAAGCGGATCGATCCGTCGTATGCATCGATCACCACCTTGACGCTGTTGCGGACGTAGTTCGCCCCGGTAAACAGGTCGCCGTCGAGGGGCTGGGCGTTGGGGTAGCGATCGCTCGAGGTATATGCGTCCCAGATCCAAACCAGGCGCCCGTCGGCGGACACGAGGTAGGGGTCGCGATCGTAGCTGAGGAAGGGCGCGATCGCCTGGGCTCGCTCCAGCAGGGTACGCCGGAAGAGGATTTGCGAGTCATCGGTCAGCTGGTTGCTGATCAGCAGGTTGAGGGCGCCAAAGCGCAAGGCGAAGAGGAGGCGGCTGAAGAA
>JALYLE010000285.1 GCA_030774375.1 Chloroflexota bacterium
ACGCCGAGGCCGTCGTCAGTCAGATTGGGGAGCATGAATGATCCTGGGACCGCCAGCTTCAGCTCGCGCTCACGTACGCTTGTTGGCACGTCGCATCAATTCGCGCTGCATCTCCATCGGCGCCTCGCCCTCGGGCGGCTGAACCCGCGACCAGGCTCCGGAGTCCGAGAGCGTCCAGACCCCGACGTTGTCAGCCATCGCAAGCGCGATCAGCTCGATGAGCGTCCGGCGAGCGGCGGCATCCTCGACTCGCACGAGCGTCTCGACACGGCGGTCGAGGTTGCGATGCATGAGATCGGCGCTGCCAATGAAAACCTCGTCGTTGCCGCCGTTGCGGAAGTGGAAGATGCGGGAGTGTTCCAGGAAGCGGCCAACGATGCTCCGAACGCTGATCGTGTCGCTGAGCCCTGGAACGCCGGGGCGCAGGGCGCAGATCGATCGCACCACGAGGTCGATACGCACGCCGCTTTGCGAGGCGGCGTAGAGCGCCTCGATGACGGCCTCGTCGACAAGGTTATTGACCTTCAGGCCGATGTAGCCCGGTTGCTCGGGAGTGGCCAGCGCCGCCTCGCGATTGATGAGCGCCACGATCGTGCTACGCATGGCCTGCGGTGCGACCACCAGCATGCGGTAATCGGACTGGCGCGAGTAGCCGGTCAGGAAATTGAATAGGCTGCTGATCTCGGCGCCCAGCTGCGGGTCTGAGGTGAGGAGGCCGACGTCCTCGTAGATCCGAGCCGTCGTGGGGTTGTAGTTGCCGGTCCCCACGTGGACGTAGCGACGGAGTTGGCCGCCTTCCTCGCGGACCACCAGGCACAGTTTGGCGTGCGTCTTCAGACCGATGACGCCGTACACCACGTGACATCCGGCCTGCTCCAGCACTCGGGCCCAGCCGATGTTGTTCTGCTCGTCGAAGCGGGCCTGGATCTCGACCAGGACCACGACCTGCTTCCCGGCCGCGGCCGCCCGCACCAGCGCGTCGATGATGGGACTGTCACCCGACGTTCGGTAGAGGGTCTGCTTGATGGCCAGCACGTGCGGGTCACTGGCGGCCTGCTCGATGAAGCGCTGCGTGCTCGCAGCAAACGACTCGTAGGGATGGTGCACCAGGACGTCCCCCCGATCGAGAACGGCGAACAAGTCCGGTTCCTGGTCATCGGCTGAGACGAAGGCGGCCGGCGTCGCGGGCTGGAAGGGCTCCTCCTTCAGGTCCGGACGGTCGATGGCGTGCAGTTCCATCAGGCCGGCGAGGTTGAGCGGACCCGGCAGGCGGTGCACATCGGCGGGCTGGACCTGCAGCTCTCGCGTCAGGAGGCCCAGGATCTGTGCGGGCATCCCCTCCTCAACCTCGAGCCGGACTGCCGGGCTGAAGCGCCGCTTGCGCAGCTCGTCCTCGAGGGCCTCGAGGAGGTCCTCCGCCCCATCGTCGTCCATCTCCAGGTCAGCGTTGCGAGTGACGCGGAAGTCCTGGTGCTCCACGATCCGCATCCCCGGGAAGAGGCGGTCCAGGTTCGCCGCAATGACGTCCTCGAGTGGGACATAGAGCCCCTCCTCGGGACTCGCGAAGCGACCAAGGAGCGGTGGCACCTTCACCCGCGCGAAGTGGACAAGCCCCGTGTCCGGATCGGCGACCTGGACGGCGAGGTTGAGCGAGAGGTTGGATATATACGGGAAGGGGTGTCCAGGGTCGACTGCCAGCGGGGTGAGGACCGGGAAGATCCGCTCCTCGAACATCGCCTTGAGGCGGCTCGTCTGGTCGGAGCTCAGCTCGCGCCATCGCACGATTCGGACGCCTGCCGCGGCCAGGGCCGGACCCACGTCGCGAAGGAAGAGCGCGGCATGGCGCACGCCGAGCGCGAGCGCGCGCTCGTTGATGAGCGCCAGCTGTTCTGTGGCCGTCAGCCCATCGGCCGATCTCGTCATCGCCAGCCCGGCCGCCTCCTGGCGCCGAAGGCCAGCGACGCGCACCTGGAAGAACTCATCGAGGTTGCTGGCGAAGATCGAAAGAAACTTCACGCGCTCCAGGAGAGGCGTGCGCCGATCCTCTGCGAGCTCGAGCACTCGCTCGTTGAAGTCCAGCCAGGAGAGCTCGCGGTTCTGATAGCGCCGCTCCGGCGGTCGCCGTCGCGTGGATGGGCGCCGGCGGGTGCCTTCACGCGGGATGGGTGATGCGGGCAAGGTAGCCATTGGGGCGGCCAGCCTAGCGCCAAGGTGTTAAGGGAGGCAACAGTACTCGAGGTCGTGCGCACGGCCGGCAGCCCGTGGACGGGCGCTTGATGCAGGCTTGACCTTCGCGGCGTACGCTCCAGCGGATGACCAAACAGCGCGTCCTATTCATCTGCACCCATAACAGTGCTCGGTCTCAGATGGCAGAGGCAATGCTTCGGACCTGGGCAGGCGACGCCTTCGAGGTCTTCAGCGCCGGAACCGAGGCGAACCGTGTGCGATCGCAGGCGATCGCAGTGATGGACGAGATTGGCATCGACATCAGCGGCCAGCAGAGCAAGACCCTGGATCGGTATCTCAACCACCCCTTTGACTGGGTGATCACCGTGTGCGACACAGCTCGACAGAACTGCCCAGTCTTCCCCGGGGTCGAGCAGACCGCCCATTGGGGCGTCGACGACCCCACCGAGGCGACTGGCACCGACGCCGATCGCATGGACGCGTTTCGTCGCGCGCGCGACGACCTTCGGAATCGAATCCACCTCTTCATGCTCACCGCACAACGGGCTGACCTCCGGCAGCAACCCTCTGCGATGGGGCGCACCGACCGCCACAACTGAGGCCCGGCGTGAGGCGCCACGCAACTCCGAGCGCGGCCCGGCCTGCTTAACGCAACCTTGACGCTCTGATATGGGCCGGTTAAAGACGCCTCCGCAGGGTGCAGTCCGTACGAGAGTGCCGGTCGTGTCGTCCGGCTGCCCTGCATCGGAGGAAACGCAATTTGAATCCAACGACCTGGTGGCGCCCCACCCTGATCCTCGGCGTCGCCCTTACCATCCTCCTCGCCGCCTGCTCGGGTGGAAGCTCGCCTAGCCCCTCGACCGCCGCCTCAAAGTCGGCTGGGACCTCCGGCGGTGGCGTGGACCTCAACATTGTTCCGCCCGCGCCGAGCTACTCGGGCGCCATCGCCGCCGACGGCGCCACCTTCCCGCAGCCGGTCTACGAAGAGTGGCTCTCCGAATACAACCAGGCCTACAACAGCATTCAGATCTCGTATGCGGGCGGCGGATCCGGCCAAGGCATCAAGGACATCACGGGCAACGTCGTCCAATTCGCTGGATCGGATGCGCCGATGAAGCCGGAAGAGCAGCAGGCCGCGGAGTCCAAGAATGGCCCCATCCTGCATATCCCCACCGTCTTCGGCGGCATCGTGATTGGCTACAACATTGAGGGAAACCCCAAGCTGAGCTTCAGTCCCGAGGTGATCGGCAAGATTTTCACCGGCCAAATTACGAAATGGAACGATCCGGCGATTGCCGCTGACAACTCGGGCGTCAGTCTGCCCTCCACGAACATCACCGTCGCACACCGTTCAGACAGCTCCGGCACCACCAATGCCTTCACCAGCTGGCTCTGCAGTGTGAGCTCCGACTGGAAGGCGAAGGTCGACCCGTGCAGCGGCAAGGAGGTGGCCTGGCCGGTTGGACTGGGTG
>JALYLE010000286.1 GCA_030774375.1 Chloroflexota bacterium
CACCCTGACGGGGCCGCGCATTCCCATTACCCCACGTAATGCAACGGCGCCTGACGCAGCCGATGTTGGTCGCGCCATATCGCCGGTGGTATGCGCAGGCCATCGAGAGCCCAGAGTCGACCCCGAATACGGCCCCATCGTCCGTTGCATTACCCCGGGCGATATCCCAGTGCCAGCCGCCCGCGACACCCAGCCGGATCGTCCGATGCATTACCCGGGCCAATATCCCAGTAGAGGCCCGCAGAACCAAGCCGGATTGACCGATGCCCACAGCCCGACTACCATCCGCCGCGGCCGTGCTAGGCGGGGAACTAGCGGTGCCCTGCACCCGCAATCCGCTACAGCGGGGCTGAATTCCCGGCCGAGGTCGTCGGTCTTCGCCTCCCACTCCATCGCTCGACGTTGAAGGTCGGGTCCCACGCAACGAAGGTCCGTGAACCCCGTCAGGTCCGGAAGGAAGCAGCGGTAAGCGACCGCCTTCGGGTGCCGTGGGGCGACCTGGCTGGAGCCGGGCGATGTGGCGCGTGCGGGGTTCGATGTTCGACGCCGGGTGCACGGCCTTTTGATTCCTGACCCATCCTGAGGACCTCGCCCGGTCCCGCAAGGGGCCCGCCATCGGGCCCGCGGTGTACCCTCAACGCCAACCATGACGACCCCCAGAACCCGATCCACCATGGCCGTCGACACTGACGCGACGCCCGACTTGACCCAGCCCGCGGATCCGGCGAACGCCCAGGAGTCGCCTCCGGTCGAGCCAGCCATTGACGCCACGCTCCCAGGTATGGACGCAGCCCCCGACGCAGCCGCTGACGCCGTCTCTGCCACCCCTCCCCCAACCGCCCACCAGGCGCTCTATCGCAAGTGGCGCGCGCAGCGGTTTGCGGAGGTCATCGGTCAGGACCCCATCGTCGACACCCTCCGCCGCGCTGTTGCCACCGACCGTGTCGCCCACGCCTATCTGCTCGTCGGCCCGCGGGGGACCGGCAAGACGTCCACCGCCCGGATCCTCGCCAAGGCAATCAACTGCTTGAATCGGGGCGAGGACGGCGAGCCGTGCGACACCTGCACGGCCTGCGTCTCCATCCGCGAGGGCCGCGCACTCGACGTGATCGAGATCGACGCCGCGAGCCACGGCCTGGTGGAGGACGCGCGTGACCTGGTGATGCGGGCGCTCACCGCGCCATCGGATCTCCGCAAGCGGGTCTACATCATCGACGAGGTCCACATGCTGAGCACGCACGCCTTCAACGCGTTGCTGAAGCTCGTCGAGGAGCCGCCCGACCACGTCGTCTTCATTCTGGCCACGACCGACACCCACAAGGTGCCGTCGACCATCATCAGCAGGACGCAGCGGTTCGAGTTTCGGCGTCTCCAGACCGATGCGATTGCCGGCAAGCTGGCCCGCATCAGCACCGCGGAGGGAGCGGAATCGGACCCGGACGCGCTGGCGCTCATTGCCCGCCTGGCCGATGGCGGCATGCGCGACGCGGAGTCGCTCCTTGACCAGGTCCTCGCCTACGCAGGCGACCATGTGACGGCATCGGCCGTTCGGGAGGCAGTTGGCCTGGCCGATGACGAGGCGGTCTCCGCGCTCATCGATGCGTTCGTCGCCGGAGATGCGCCTGCTGCGCTGGCCACCATCGAGTTGCTCGCCGATGCCGGCCGCGACATCGCACAGGTCGCATCCCAGGCCGAGGAGGAGGCACGCCGTCGCCTGCTTGCCTCTGCAGGTGACCCGCCGCGCGCCCGCCGGCTGGCGACCATCCTGCGCACCGTCGCGGAGGCGGCTGGCGTGGGTGCACGCGAGGGCCGCGCCAGGCTTCTTCTGGAGCTGCTTTCCGTGGAGCCCGCTGAGGTGCGATCCGCGGCTCCGGCCCCGGGGCCCGCGCCAGCACCGCCGGTGCGCCAGGCCGCGCCAAGTCGTCAGGCCCCTCGCGACGAGCCGACCGCGGCGGCGAAGCCGGCAGGGAGCCCCGAAGCGGAGCCGCCCGCCAAGCCAGTCGCCGCCAAGCCAGTCGCCGCCAAGCCAGTCGCCGCTGCCCCCGAGCCAGTCGCCGCTGCCGAGCCCCTCGCAGCCAACGGAGACCGTCCGGCGCTTGATCTGATTCGCGTCCGCTGGGCGGAGGTCGTGCAGCAGGCCAGCCCGGCGATCAGACCGCTCCTGCGCGAGTGCCGTCCGGTGGCCCTGACCGGCCCGCGCCTCACCCTCGCTTTCCCCGAGGAGCGTGCGTTCATGCGCGAGAAGACGTCGAACCGGGCGGCATCGATCGAACAGCTGCTCGCAACCCTGTTTGGCGGCAGCTGGGCCATCGAGTGCATCGCGAGCAACGTAGAGCTCGAGCCGCTTACGCTCGCCGCGGCGGTTGCCGCGGATCCTGAAGACCCCGATGCGCGGGCCCTCCTCGAGGGCGTGCTGAAGATCACCGGCGGCCAGCTGGTCGACGTTCCCGAAGTTCGCTGAGCCCAAACCACCCATACCGATGGAGAGGCACCACCCGTGAACATTGCCCAGATCGCCAAGATGGCGCAGCAGATGCAGACCCAGATGGCCCAGGCCCAGGAAGAGCTCAAGGAGAGAACCCTGGAAGCCTCGGCAGGGGGCGGTGCGGTCAAGATCATCATCACCGGTGCCCAGGAGGTGCGAGCCGTCAAGATCGACCCGTCCGCGGTCGATCCAGCTGAGGTCGAGATGCTCCAGGACCTGGTGATGACCGCCGTCAACGACGCGATCGCGCGGAGTAAGGAGCTCGAGCGCGAACGGATGGCCGCGTTGACCGGTGGCCTCGGCCTGCCTGGCTTGCCCGGCCTCAACGGGCCGACGGCGCCGCGCCGATAGCGACCTTTCGCCCGTGGCCGGCCTCATCGCCCCGGTTGCCCGTCTGATCGAGGAGCTGAACCGGCTCCCCGGCGTCGGGCAGAAGACCGCGCAACGCCTCGCATACCACGTCTTGCGCACGCCGCCGGACGAGGCGCGCGCACTGGCGGCGGCGCTCGTCGCCGTGAAGGAGGAGGTCGCCTACTGCTCGGTCTGCTGCAACATCACCGAGGTCGGCGTCGACCCCTGTGCGATCTGCTCGGATTCCCGCCGTGACGCCGCGCGCATCTGCGTGGTGGAAGAGCCGCTCGACGTCCTCGCCATCGAGCGAACGGGTGAGTTCCGCGGTCGATACCACGTACTGCACGGCGCGATCAGCCCCATCGACGGCATCGGTCCGGAGCGCATCCGTGCCCAGGAGCTGCTCGAGCGCGCCCGCGCGGGTGGCATCGAAGAGGTGATCCTCGCCACCAACCCAAACCTCGAGGGAGAGGCAACCGCCATGTACCTGGCGGACCAGCTGACGCGCTACGTGCCGCTCGTGTCTCGCATCGCGCGCGGGTTGCCGGTGGGCGGCGACCTCGAATACGCCGATGATGTGACACTGATCCGCTCGCTCCAGGGGCGCCGCCCGGTCGACAGCCCCTGATCGCGCACGGACCCGCCCCGCTAGGGCTGGCCACCCGCACTGCCCGCTTATTCCGCCCGGTAATCCAACGGCCAGGTTTGAGCTCGTTCGGGGCGTTTCCTGGCCGATCCATGCGTCCAGCGGTATAGGCCGATCAGCGGGAAGCCCTCCAAGCGCCCAATTGGACCGTTCGTTGGAAGTTGCATTACCTGGGTGAATATCGCGGCCTTGGGACACGAGCGAAGCCGGGGGAGCGAGCCTTGGACCACGGGCATCTCGCTTGACACTCGGGGTGGCGCCACCTAAACTCGCAGATCGCGCCGGCAGCTGCCGGAGAGGCGCACAAGGACGGCGGCCAATGGCCGCGCCGCTTGTCGCCGAGGTTCCATATTGGAGGCCTCGAATCGAACGATACCGATCCGTCGGTGACGTGACCTTACCAGCTGAAGAGTGACAGGAATCCACACGAGTCAGCGGGACAACGTCTGAACTTCGAACGGTGGTGGAGCCTTCGGGCAAGACCACTGTTTTTGTTTTGTTCGGAGAGTTTGATCCTGGCTCAGGACAAACGCTGGCGGGGTGCGTGAGACATGCAAGTCGTACGGGGTGTCATCGGGCTTGCTCGATGACACCTAGTGGCGGACGGCTGAGTAACGCGTAGGTGACCTGCCCGGAAGTGGGGAATAACTGCCCGAAAGGGTGGCTAATACCGCATGTGGCCGGCGAATCGGTTCGTCGTCTAAAGCCGCAAGGCGCTTCCGGAGGGGCCTGCGTCCGATTAGCTAGTTGGTGAGGTAATGGCCCACCAAGGCGACGATCGGTAGCTGGTCTGAGAGGATGATCAGCCAGACTGGGACTGAGAACGGCCCAGACTCCTACGGGAGGCAGCAGTCGGGAATTTTGCCCAATGGACGAAAGTCTGAGGCAGCAACTCCGCGTGAGGGA
>JALYLE010000287.1 GCA_030774375.1 Chloroflexota bacterium
ATACGGCCGGCGCGTTTCCTGGGCCCGACGCGGAGGATCGTGGACAGGCGGAGGCCATCGCCAGCTCGATCAAGCTCATGACCGGCCTTCAGATTCCGATCGTGGTCGTGATCGTGGGCGAAGGCGGTTCCAGCGGCGCATTGGCGATCGGCGTCGGCGATCGCGTCCTCGCGCTGGAGAACGCCGTCTACTCGGTGATCAGCCCCGAAGGCTGTGCCGCGATCCTGTGGCGCACTCCTGAGGCCGCGCCCATCGCCGCAGCCGCGATGCGGATGACGGCTGCGGATCAGCTCGAGCTCGGCGTCATCGACGGCATCATCGACGAGCCCGGCGAGGGAGCCCATACGGATCACGCGGCGACGGCTCGCGCCATCAAGACCGCGGTCATTCGATCGGTCACCGAGCTATCCAGCCTTGGCACCGACGTTTTGCTTGCGGAGCGCTATGCTCGCCTGCGCCGCATCGGACCCTACGCCGAGGACGGCGGGCCGGCGCGCGGGCCGAGCGAGGCACCGTCTCTCAGGCTGCGGCTCGGCCGACTCCTGCGAGTTCCGGGCGTAGCGCGCCGGCCCCGCTGGAGCGACGTCTGGCCGGGCGGCGACGATGGCGGCGACACTGAGGAGGGCGCGTGACCGAGCCTCGCGACGAACTGCAGGCGATCGAACGGGCAGCCGCCGAGCTGGTCCCAGACCTGGCCGAGCGCCTCGCGCGGCATGGTCTTGGCGAGATCGAGATCCGCCGCGGCGATCTGCGGGTTCGCGTCGCGGTTACGGGTACTGGGATCGTCGCGACGCCCGCGATGACAACCACGCCCGGCGGGCGATCCGCCGGCTCGGTCCGCTCCGCAGCCGCGCCGGTGCTGGGATCGTCGCCCGGCGCCGGAGGGCGCCTCACCGGCGCCGAGGCCTTGGCTCTCGGGCCGCAGGAAGTGACGGCGCCGGCGGTCGGCTACTTCGTCTTCGCCGAGGGCCTGGGGCCGGGTCTCGAGGTCCAGAAGGGCGACCTCCTCGGCCACGTCGAGGTGCTGGGTGTGGCGCACGACGTGCTCGCCCCGCGTTCCGGGTCCGTGCGCAACCTGGTTGCCGAGACGGGTGAGGCGGTTGAGTACGGGCAGGTCCTGATCGAGCTCGAGGTGCCCGCGTGACGGGTCTTGCGCTCCTCTTCTCGCCGCAGGGGTCGCAGGTCGTCGGAATGGGCAGGGAGCTTGCGGAGGGCTGGGAGTCCGCGCGCGCCGTCTACCGCGAAGCCGATCAGGCACTCGACTGGCCTGTCTCGATCCTGTGCTGGAACGGCCCGGAGGATCGGCTGAACGACACACGACAGACGCAACCATGCCTGCTCGCCACGTCGCTCGCATGCCTCGCCGCCCTGCGTGAGGCCGCGGCCGACGCCGGCACCGACCTGGCGCCGTTGCTGGTCGCCGGGCACTCGGTGGGGGAATACGCCGCGCTCGTCGCGGCTGGCGTGCTCTCAAGCGGCGACGCGCTGCGGCTCGTGGCTTTGCGCGGGGAGCTGATGGCGAGCGCCAGCGCGGAGGGCGGGATGATCGCGGTGATGGGCCTCGAGCGCGATCAGGTCGCGCAGATCGTCGCGAGGGTCGCACCGCCTGACGAGCTGGTGGTTGCGAACGACAACGCACCGGGACAGGTCGTGATCTCGGGAACGCAGGCGGCGCTTGCCGCGACGGAGCGCGAGCTTCGGATGGCTGGTGCTCGGCGCGCGATCCCGCTTCGCGTCAGTGGCGCCTTCCACTCCCCGCTGATGGCCGCCACTGGCGAGGCGCTGTCGGAGGCCTTCGCCGAGGTCGAATGGCGCGATGCCGACCCGCCGATCGTCAGCAACGTGACGGCCGCGCCGGTGCGCGAGGCGTCCACTATCAGGAAGCTGCTCTCGCGGCAGGTGAGCTCTCCGGTTGAGTGGGTCGCGAGCGTGCAAAGCATGCTCGAGGCGGGCGTCGATACCTTCGTGGAGTGCGGCCCGGGAGCTGCGCTGACCGGAATGGTTCGGCGCATCGCACCGGACGCGACAGTGCAGAACGTGTCGAATGCCAAGACGTTGGACGCGACGCTGACCGCACTGGCCGAGCGAGACAGGACCCACGAGGCCGCATTCGCCGGCATGTCCAGCCCTGGCGCAAGGCAAGGCACAGCCAGCTCGACCGCAGCCAGTTCCAGCGCAGCCGGCGCGGCCACCTCCGGCAGCACGGGCGCATCGAGCTGATGTTCAGCAAGATTCTGATCGCCAACCGCGGCGAGATTGCCGTCCGGCTGCTCCGGGCCTGTCGCGACCTGGGCGTGCCGGCGGTTGTCGCCTACAGCGAGGCTGACCGCGACTCGCTGGCGGTAAAGCTGGCGGATGAGGCTGTCTGCATCGGGCCAGCCGAGTCGCGCCGCAGCTACCTGAACCAGCCGGCCGTCGTGTCCGCCGCGATGATCACCGGCTGCGACGCCATCCACCCTGGCTATGGCTTCCTCTCCGAAGACGCGGGCTTCGCGGAGGTCTGCGCGGCTCATGAGCTGCACTTCATCGGTCCTCGTGCGGAGATCCTCGAGCGCTTCGAGAGCAAGTTCGCCGTGCGCCGGATGCTCGCCGCCAACGGGTTGCCCACCGTGCCGGGCAGCCGCGGCATCATCACCGACCTGCGCGACGCGCTCGAACAGGCGGGGGAGTCCGGTTATCCGGTGTTGCTGAAGCCCTCCGCTGGAGGCGGCGGACGCGGGATGCGCCTGGTCCGCTCCTCGCGCGAGCTGGAGACGAGCCTGCCGCTGGCACGCTCGGAGGCCCAGGCCGCCTTTGGCGACGATGCGATCTACTTCGAGAAGTGGATCGAGGAGAGCCGCCACGTGGAGGTCCAGGTGCTCGTCGACCAGCACGGCAACGGGATCCATCTCGGCGAGCGCGACTGCAGTGTCCAACGACGCCACCAGAAGATCATCGAGGAAGGTCCGTCGCCGGCGATGGACGCCGCCACGCGCGAGCGCCTCCGTGACCTCGCCATCCGCGCTGTCGTGGCGGCTGGCTACGAGAGCGCCGGAACGCTCGAGTTCCTGCTCGATGGCGACGGCAACTTCTATTTCATCGAGATCAACTGCCGGATCCAGGTCGAGCACCCCGTGACCGAGGCACTCACGGGCATCGATCTGATCACCGAGCAGATCCGGCTGGCAGCCGGCGAGAGGCTGACCATGCGCCAAGAGGATGTCGTGTTCCGCGGCCACGCCATCGAGTTCCGGATCAACGCGGAGGATCCGAACGACAACTTTGCGCCGCAGACCGGCGTGATCGAGGAGCTCGTACTTCCGGGCGGTCCCGGCGTGCGGGTCGACACGCACCTCTTTCCCGGCTACGAGGTGCCGCCCTTCTACGATTCCCTGCTGGCCAAGCTGATCGTGTGGGGCGCGAACCGTCCGGAGGCTCTGGCCCGGGCGCGGCGGGCGCTCGGCGAGTTCCAGGTCGCGGGCGTCCAGACCAACATCCCCTTCCATCGTGGGATCATCGACAACGGCGCGTTCCTGCAGGCGGAGGTCAGCACCCAGCTTCTGGACCGTATCGGGCCGGCTGCCTTCCTGGTTGGCGCTGAGCGATGATCGAGAACGAGACGAGCAGACCGATGGATTCCGAACCTGCCCAGACCACGGATGTCGCGGCGGACGCCGCGGACCTGCCGCTCCCCTGGGAGGCGGCAGAGATCATGCAGATCATTCCGCACCGCTATCCGTTCCTGCTCATCGATCGGGTCATCGAGCTCGAGAAGGGCAAGCGGGTCGTCGCGGTGAAGTCCGTGACGGCCAACGAGCCGCAGTTCACGGGCCATTTCCCCGGCAGACCAATCATGCCCGGCGTGCTGATGGTCGAGGCCCTCGCTCAGGCAGGGGCGGTTGCGGTCCTCTCCCTCCCCGAGAACAGAGGCAAGCTGGCCCTCTTCGCGGCGATCGACGACTGCCGCTTCAAGCGCACCGTTGTCCCCGGCGATCAGCTCCTCCTCAAGGTCGAGGTGGAGAAGCTGCGCGGGATGTTCGGGCGCGCCCGCGGGGTCGCGTCGGTGGACGGCGACGTTGCCGTGGAGGCCACCCTCTCGTTCATCATCCCCAGGGATCAGACGATCGCCGGAGGGCGGGCCGATGGCTGAGCGCCCCGTCACACGCCGCTCCGTCGAACGCGGTGAGCGCCGGGTTGTGGTCACCGGACTCGGCGCCATCACGCCCCTGGGAAACGACGTGGCCACGACCTGGGCGTGCATGAAAGAGGGGCGCAGCGGCATTCGCCGCATCACGCTCTTTGACCCGGCGCGGGTAGCGAGCCGGATTGGGGGCGAGATCCGCGGCTTCGAGCCGGAGACCGTCATGCCGCGCAAGGAGGTCCGCCGCAACGATCGGTACATCCACTACGCGTGGGCCGCCGCAGCCGAGGCATTGGCTGATGCCGGACTCCCGAACCCCATCGAGGACGAGGTCGAGGCCGAGCGGACCGGCGCGATCATCGGCTCGGGGATCGGTGGGATCAACACCATGATTCGCGACATCATCGAGGCCAACGAGCTCGGAGTGGAGCGGGTCGGGCCGTTCCTGGTGACGGCCATGATCGCCGACATGGCACCCGGCTACGTCGCGATCTATGCCAACGCCCGTGGCCCAAACTACAGCACCATCAGCGCCTGCGCCAGCAGCAACCACGCCATCGGCGATGCGCTGAACATCATTCGCCGCGGCGACGCCGACGTGATGATCGCCGGCGGTTCGGAGGCGGGGATCGGCGAGATCCCGGTCGCCGCCTTCTCGGCCATGAAGGCGCTCTCCACGAAGCGCAACGACGAGCCGGAGAGGGCCTCTCGCCCGTTTGATGCCGACCGCGATGGCTTCGTCATGGGCGATGGCGCAGGCATCCTTGTGCTTGAAGCACTCGAACATGCTCAGGCGCGCGGGACCGTGATCCTCGCCGAGCTGGTCGGCTACGCAGCCACCGACGATGCCAGCCACATCACGCTGCCGGCACCGGGTGGGCGTGGCGCGGCGGCGAGCATGCGCCTGGCACTTGCGGATGCCGGAATGAAGCCCGATGACGTCGACTACATCAACGCCCATGGCACCAGCACACCGCCAAACGACCGCGCCGAGACCGCTGCGATCAAGACCGTCTTTGGCGAACGGGCCTACGAGATTCCCATCTCGTCGACGAAGTCGATGACCGGGCACATGCTCGGCGCAGGTGGAGGGGTCGAGGCGATCGCCTGCGTGCGCGCACTGCTGGAGGGGATCCTGCCGCCGACCATCAACTACGAGAATCCCGACCCCGAGTGCGACCTCGACTACGTGCCGAACACCGCGCGCCAGGTCGCGATCCGCACCGCCATGAGCAATTCATTCGGCTTCGGCGGCCATAACGCCACGATCATCCTGCGGCGCTGGGACGGCTGAGTGAGTGCTGACGCCGCCAAGCCCGATGCAAAGGATCCGAGCGCAGCCGGGGCAAAGGAACAGCGCGAGGTCATCCTGGCCGCCGTCGACGAACTGGCTCCCGCCCTTGCGGCCAGCGGCCTCGACGAGCTCGAGATCCAGGCCGGGGAGCTTCGCGTCCGGATCGCGCGTCCGACCCCTGTCGTTGCCGCTCCGGTGGCCCCGGCGACCAATCTCGGCGCCACCGCCGGCGCCGCTCAGGCATCGAGCTCGCCCTTTGGCGACCCCGCGCCAGGCATGCGATTCGTGGCCGCGCCACTCACCGGCGTCTGGTACAGCGCACCGTCACCGGGCGCTCGCGCGTACCTTGAGGTCGGCTCGGAGGTCGCCATCGGCCAGGTCGTGGGCCTCATCGAAGCCATGAAGCTGTTCAACGAGATCAAGTCCGACGTTTCGGGGACGGTGACCCGCTTCCTGGTCGAGAGCGGCACGCTCGTGAAGCGCCAGCAGCCAGTCCTGGAGGTCGACCCACGTTAGACGCCGCAGGCACGCCGATACCGGTAGAGTCCCGCTGAGAGCCCACGGAGGCAGGCACTGACCATGACGAACGCGTTGATCACCGGCTGGGGGATGTACGCGCCGTCGCGCGTCCTCACCAACGACGACCTGTCGAAGATGGTGGACACGAGCGACGAATGGATCGTGTCGCGCACCGGGATCCGCGAACGCCGCATCGCCGCCGACGACGAGACGACCACCACCTTGTCGGTCAATGCCTCGCGCGACGCGCTGGCCGTGGCGGGCCTCGACCCTGCGGACCTCGACCTGGTGATCGTCGCAACCTGCTCACCCGACTACCCGCTCCCCGCCACGTCGGTCGTCGTCGCAACCGAACTTGGAGCTCGCCGTGCCGCGGGCTTCGACATGCAGGCCGCCTGCTCCGGGTTCGTCTTCGGACTCGCCACGGCGACGAGCTTCATCCGGGCGGGCATGTATCGCAACGTGCTGCTGGTCGGTGTAGAGGTGCTGAGCAGGTTCATTGACTGGACCGATCGCAACACATGCGTCCTCTTTGGCGACGGTGCCGGCGCCGTCGTGCTCCAGGCCAGCGAGGAACCCGGTGGGCTGCTGGGCATGGATCTCTATTCGGACGGCACCGGAGTAGACGGCATCATCGTCCCGGCCGGTGGCTCAGCCCTGCCCGCCGGCCCAAACACCGTCGCGGAGCACAAGCATTTCATCCGGATGGCCGGCCGCGAGGTGTACAAGTACGCCACCCGCCAGCTCGCTGAATCGTCGCTGGCCGCGCTGCGCGGGGCGGGCATGACCGTCGGCGATGTCGACCAGTTCCTCTTCCACCAGGCCAACCTGCGGATCATCGAGAGCGTCGGCGCGCACATGGGGATCGATCCGGAGAAGAACTACATCAACATCGAGAAGTACGGCAACACTTCGGCGGCTTCGGTACCGATGGCGCTGGTCGAGGCCGTCGCCGCCGGCCGCGTGAAGCGCGGCGACCGGCTGCTGATGGCCGCTTTCGGCGCTGGCTACACAGCGGGCGCCGCCGTGGTCGAATGGACCGCGGACCCGATGCGCGCTTTCCTTGCGCCGGGCGAGCAGACGCGCCTCGGCCAGCCGCGCGCCGATGCCGCCGAGCTGGTGACTGCGGTCTCGTGAGCAGCCTGACTGCTCACATCTCGCAAATCCACGGCGGCTCGCGCCATCTCATCAGTGCCATTGCTCGGCGGCCGCGCCATGGCGCCCAGCGGCGAACTCTGAGCAGCCCGGCTCATCTTGCGGCCGTCCGTGTGACCCGATGTTCGATCTGAAGGGCAAGGTCGCGCTCGTAACGGGTGGCAGCCGAGGCCTGGGGCGCGCGATCTCGCTGGCCATGGCCCGGCAGGGCGCGGACGTGGCGGTGAACTACCGCGGCAACGAGGTGGCTGCAGAAGAGGTGGTGGGCGCCATCAAGGGCATCGGCTCCGACGCGATCCCCATCCAGGGCGACACTTCGGCCGGGCGCGAGGCCTGCGAGGGGATCGTGAAGGCCGCACTCGACCACTTCGGCAAGATCGACATCCTGGTCAACAACGCCGGCATCACCCGCGACAACCTGCTGATGCGCATGGACGAGGCGGAGTGGAACGAGGTGATCGCCACCAACCTGTCCGGGCCTTTCTGGATGTGCCGCGCGGTCGCCCGTCCCATGCTCAAGGCCAAATCCGGCCGGATCATCAACATGAGCTCGGTCGCCGGGCGGATGGGCAATGCTGGCCAGGCCAACTACGCCAGCGCCAAGGCGGGGCTCATCGGTCTGACCAAGACGGTGGCACGCGAGCTCGCCAGCCGCGGAATCACCGCCAACGCCATTGCGCCGGGGCTGATCGAGACTGAGCTCACCGTGGACCTTCCGGAGGCCGCGCGGCAGTTCGTCATCACCTCCACGCCGCTCGGCTACATCGGCTCGGTGGAAGACGTCGCGGCCGCAGCGGTCTACCTCGCCTCCGACGAAGCCCGATACGTCACCGGTCAAGTCCTTGGCGTGGACGGCGGCATGATGATGGGGTCGTAACACCCTCGCGAGACGACCCCTTTGGCGGCCCGCGAGTCCCTCACGTTTGCACCCGCAGACCGTTATGCGCCAAATCACGTCAGATCTCCATCAGATTTGCACCGGCAGACCCTCAGATGCGCTGATGGCGCTCGGCCGGCCGGAATGCGCCTCGGTTTGAGCTCAGGCGCCTTCTCCGCGGAGCCCCCAACCTGAGAGCGGACCACCTAGCGGTCTGTGGGTGAAAATTTGAGAGCACAACCGCGCCCTTTGGCGGCCCGATACTTGCTGCGTACACTGTTCGTGAACCCGAGTGAACCCTGAGTAACGGCACCGAGAGGAGTTTTCATGCTGCGAACCCTGCTGCGCCCGAGGCGGCGTGTCCACGCACACTGCGACATCCCATGCGGCGTCTACGACCCGGCGCAGGCGCGGATCGAGGCGGAGTCTTGCTACAGGATCATCGAGAAGTACGACGCGAGCACGGATGAGCTCTTCCGCCAGCGTTGCGTGGTGGTCAAGGAGGAGCGCGCGGAGCTGACCAAGCACCACATCGACGTAATGTGGCACGACTACTTCAAGCCGGAGCACGTCGAGAAGTTCCCGGACCTCCATGACACCTGCTGGAAGGCGTCCAAGGCGGCTTCCAAGGTGAAGCAGACCACCGACATCGATGCGGCTAAGGAGCTGCTGAGCCTGATCGACAAGATCGACGACATGTGGAAGGCCACCGGCGGCCCGGAGAAGACCCGGCTGCAGGCAGCCACCGCCTAGCCTCCCAGACCGATGTCCACGGGGAGGGGCCGCCGCCGGCCCCTCTCTCTGTTCCTGGGTCGTGGCCTGGCGCTGGGCGCCGGCCTTGCGGCCGTCGCTGCCGCGCGACGGTGGTTCGACGTCGTCGAGGTCCAGGGCAGCTCGATGGCCCCAATCCTCCTCCCGGGCGAATGGCTCCTCGTCGAGCGCCGGACCTACGCCCGGCGTCCGCCGCGGGTGGGGGAGATCGTGCTTGCTGCGGACCCGCGCGAGCCGACGCGCGAGCTCATCAAGCGCGTCGCGGCGGTAGACGAGCCAGCGGGTACCCTGGAGCTTCGCGGCGACGCCCCCGATGCCAGCACCGATTCACGCACCTTCGGCGACATCCCGATGAGCGCCGTCCGCTGGCGCCTCGTCGCTCGTTATTGGCCACCAGGCCGAATTGGCCTGGCGAGGACGAATTCATCGTAAAGCGGGCCCAAAGCCAGACCGGTCGCTCAATCGCGACCCCGGGTACGAATCTCACTCAGTACAGCAGAATCGCCCGACCGCCTCGACGCACTCCGCGACGTCCCCTGGAAGCATCTCCACGCCATCCCCAGCTTCGGCGCCCACGAGCCAGTGGGCTCCGGTCGATGGGCGCACCGCAATTCGTGCCTCAGGTGCGCGCTCGCGTACGAAGTCGACCACTGGGCCTAGCCCAGCGTCGCCATATTCCCGTCGGATCGCGGCCGTATCGACGACCACCACGTCCGGGCGCCGTAGCACGATCGCCTGATGCAGCCGAGCTGCGTCGTTGTAGAAGAAGCTGATCGCTTCGGTGAGCCCGTCGTCGAGCCCGGTCGCTAGCTCGTGGTCGCGCGTCAGGCAGTAGAGGATCGTGGCGGTCGGCATGGGGGAGCAAGCGTAGCATCGGGCCAATGCGTCGGATCCTCACGATGGCAGCGCTCGGCGTCGCAGCGGCCGCATCGGTCTGGATCTTCCTTGCGGTGGACAGCAATTCCCATTCCGTGAGCGACACGTTCTACGGAGCGGCCGTTCCTATCGGTCTGGTCTGGCTGGTCGCGCTGGCGGTCGTTTTCGTGCTCAGACGTACAATGACCGACCCATGACCACCCCCGTTGCCCGCGAAGCGGATCGCGACCTGATCACCGGCCGCCACCAGGCGCTCGGCAGCCTGCTGGGTCGCGTCTGGGCCGTAGACCAGGTTGGTGTCGAGGAGCGAGCCGCCTCCCTCGCCAAGCGAAGCATCAAGCGCGAGTCGAAGCTCTGGGCGCTCGACATGGTGATCCGCATGACAGACCTCACCACACTCGAGGGCAAGGACACGCCGGGCAAGGTCCGCGCGCTCGCGGGAAAGGCCATCCGCCCCGATCCCACGGATCCCACCATCCCTTCCGTCGCTGCGCTCTGCGTGTACCCGAATATGGTCCCGACCGCGAAGGCGGCGCTCAGGAGCTCCGGTGTGAAGGTGGCTGCGGTGGCAACCTACTTCCCGTCGGGCGCCGCACCGCTTGACGTCAAGCTCCAGGACGTTCGGGAGGCGGTTGCCCTGGGTGCGGACGAGATCGACATGGTGATCGACCGCGGCGCGTATCTCGCGGGCGATTACGCTCGCGTCTACGACGAGATCGTGGCCGTCAAGGAGGCGGCCGGCGACCACCACCTCAAGGTGATCCTGGAGACCGCCGAGCTTGAGACCTACGACAACGTGCGTCGCGCCTCCGTCCTGGCCATGGCCGCGGGCGCGGACTTCATCAAGACCTCCACCGGAAAGGTCCAGCCCGCCGCGACGCTGCCCGTCACGCTGGTCATGCTCGAGGCGATCCGCGACTTCTATGCCCAGACAGGGCGTGCGGTGGGCATGAAGCCTGCCGGCGGGATCCGAACCGCCAAGGAGGCGATCGCCTACCTGACTGTCCTGTACGAGACCCTTGGTCCTGACTGGATGACGCCGGACCGCTTCCGATTTGGCGCCAGCTCGCTGCTCAATGACGTGCTGATGCAGATCCGCAAGGAGCGAACCGGCCGCTATTCGGGCAGCGACTATTTCACCATCGACTAGGCGACCCAGACCGATGGCGTCGGCCGCTCCCCTCGAAGCGGCCGACGCATGCACGATCTCATCCGTCACCTGCGG
>JALYLE010000288.1 GCA_030774375.1 Chloroflexota bacterium
GGGTCCTTGCGGTTGTAGTAGTCGACGCTGCCGACGTAGGCCACGATCTCGCCGGTCGCCGAGTCGATGGCGACCATCGCGGAGTTGTGCACGTTCTTCGCGGCGAGCTGGCCGACCCAGCGCGTGACCTCTGCCTTCGCCGCCTGCTGGAGCCCATAGTCGAGCGTGGTCGCGATCCGATAGCCGCCGGTGCGGACGGCCTGAGCGGGGCTGGGGACGCCCAACTTGCTCAGGATCCTTTCCGCCTCGTTCTCGACGCGGAACGAGAACTGCGGTTCCTTGAGGACGCTCGTCACGCGGGACGGATGCATCTGTGCCCAGGTGGTGGCGACCGCGGCCGCTCGCTGCGCCTTGGTGATGTAGCCGTCCTCGAACATGCGGCGCAGGACCTCGTTGCGGCGCGCAATCGCCGGCGCCGCGCCCTCTGGGCTCTGGTATGGGTCGTAGGCACTGGGCAGCTGCGGGATACCCGCCAGGAAGGCGGCCTGCGACAGCGTCAGCTGCTTGAGATCCGTGATCCCGAAGTAGTTGGCCGCGGCGGCCTTGATCCCATACGAGCCGTTCCCGTAGAAGATCAGGTTCAGGTACGCCTCCAGGATCTTCTCCTTGCCGGCTCGACCGGGATAGGCGTTCGAGACCTGCATGGCAAGGATGTTCTCCTTGATCTTGGTGACCAACGAGCGCCCCGAGAGGAAGTTGAGATCCGGCGGCTTGCAGACATCGGCCTCGGTGGCGGTCGTGGTCGCGGGCTGGCTCGCGCTGGGGTTGGGCGTCGGCGTTGCCTGGGCCTCGGCTGCCTTGATCGACCCGGCGTACTTGATCACCTGCTGGGTAATCGTCGAGGCGCCCTGGACGATGGCCTTTGCGCGCAGGTTGGCCAGCATGGCGCGAACGGCACCAGCGAAGTCGACCCCGGGATTGCTCCAGAACGTGCGGTCCTCGATCGACACGGTTGCGTCCACGATCATCGGAGGAACGTCGGCGAAGGTCACCGACTCGCGGTTCTGGCATTCGAAGCGCGCCAGCAGGACCTTGCCGGTGCGGTCGTAGATCAGGGTCGACTGCGGGAGGTTGATCCCCTCCAGGATCTGCGGGGAGGGCAGTCCCTGAGCGAAGTAGTTGTAGGCGGCGAGCCCGGCACCCACCGATCCTGCGACCGACCCGACCATCACGACGACGAAGACCGCAAAGAGTGCGACCAGGAAGGTTGCGACGCCCTGCCGCTGTCCGTGGCGCTTCGTGGTGCGGCGCACCATCAGCCGATGGCGGCGCCGCTGCATGGCCGGGTGCATCGCGCGCTACGGTAACAGGGGCAGCAGCACGGGTCGAATCAGGGCAGGTAGTTTCGCGGGTTCACCGGTTGGCCGTCGAACATCACCTGGAAATGCAGGTGGCACCCCGTCGCCCACCCTGTTGCGCCTTCGTAGCCGATGACGTCGCCGACCTTCACCTCTTGGCCCACGTCGACCACCTCGCGTGAGAGGTGCCAGTACCACGTCTGGAGCCGCTGACTGTGCCCCAGGATGACCCCGATCGCCGTATCGCCGTAATCGAGGTTCGGTCGCCCATCGGCGAGGACCACGCCATCGGCGGCCGCGTAGATCGCCCCGCCGCAGGTCGGCGTCAGGTAGGCGAGGTCGATTCCGGAGTGGAAATACTCGTACTGGGTGGGACCGAACTCCTGGGTGACGATGAATTTGCCGCGCTCCGGCCAATCGAACCGGCCTCGGTAGGCGATGTCGAGCTTGTCGGCCTCGTCCTTGAGGCGGGCCACGAGGGCCTCCTGGCCGGCGAGGGCGGCTTCCTGAGCGGCGATGCGCTGGCGGTAGGCGTCCGCCCCCCGAATCGCCGCGGCGAGCTGCGACTGCTGCGCCTTCTGGAGCTCGACGAGCTGGGCCTCTTTTGCCGCAAGCGCGGCCCGCGCGGCGTCGAGCGCCTCCTGCTCCGCGTCGAGCGCCTGCGCTCGGGCGACCGTGCTCGCCTCGAGATCGGACAGGGTTTGGCGTCCATCGCGCAGCGTCGCCTGGCGCACCTCCAGCTGCCGGCGGGTGGTACGAATCCCGTCGGCCAGCAGGCGGTCGTCATCAGACAGCGTCATGAGGTCGGTCAGCTGGCTCGCCGCCTGGCCGAATGACTGGCTCGACAGGATCACCTCCAGGATCGAGACCTGGCTCTCCTCGTAGGTCGTGCGTAGGTGGTCCTCGAGCAGGGCCTCGCGCTGCGCAAGGTCGATCTTGGTCGCGTCGATCTGGCCAGCGATCTGCTCCAGATCTGCCGAGAGGTTCACGATCTGCGCGCGGTAGTCGGCGAGCTCGCTCCTCGCGCGGTCGAGACCCGCGGCCAGTGCCGTCAGGCGCGCTTCTGCATCCTGAATGGCCACGCCGACGGTGCTGATGTTGACCGCGAGCTGCTGGAGGCTCGCTCCGAGGTCAGCCTGGCTGCGCACCAGCGACGCGAGCCGCGCGCGCTGCTCGGCGAGCTGCTGCTCCATGCGTTGCTGCTGCGCGATCGCCCCGTTGACGTCAGGGTCGTCGGCGCGCACCGGCAGGCTGGCCCGGGGCAGCGCGATGCTCACCAGGACGAGCGATGCAGCGAGGATGGCTGCGCGGTGGCGGACGGTCGACATACGCCTCCCTAAGTCGATCGTGACGAATCGCCGTCACGTCCCGCGCCCCGCGGCAGCAGGAATACCGGAGGCGAGACGGCGCGCACCGCTCAGGCACGAGGCGGAGTTGACAGCATACACCGGCTGGGAAGCCCCCCTGGAAGGCCCAACCTCAGGCGAAAACAACCCGGGCGGCAGCGGTCAGGAGGTCTGGATCCCGTATCAAGGTGAAGACCAGGCCCGCAACCAGGAAGGGACCGAAGGGGATGTAGCTCCGCAGGCCGGCGCGCCTGGACGCGAGCAGCGCCACGCCGGCGAGCGCTGAGAGGAGGGCGGCGACGAACAGCGCAGAGAAGATCTGTGGCCACCCGAGCATGAGGCCGATGGGCGCCACGAGGTAGAGATCACCGAGTGCCACGCCGCCGCGGACGAGGAGTCCGGCGAGTCCCAGGAAAGCAACGGCCGATGCGGCGCCGATCAGCGCCGAGATGGGCTGCACCGCGGGGTTGAACGGCACGAACAGGATCGCGCCCGCGATCAGCGGGTAGAGAACGAGATGCGGGAGGCGACGCTGCTCGAGGTCCGTCGCCGTGAGCACCACGATGGGCACGAGGAGCGCCAGGTACGCCAGCGTCGCCGCAATGGGGAGCGTCGAACGGGCGACGATGGCCGCGCCCGTGGCGCCCGACGCGATCGCGAAGAGCACGGAGCGCGCTCCTGCGCCCCGTGCGCTCGCCTCGTCAGCCGGCCAGCGGCTCGCGAGTCGCTCGGCGCCGAAGCCGAGGGCCGCAAAGACGACCCCCGCCGCGATCACCCCTGGCTGCATGCCACCTCCTGCCGTCAGGACGCACTTGTCGCGTCCAACGATGTCTCGGCCGCACGAGACGTCCTAGCCGCGCATGGTGCGCCCGTGCACCGCGGGCATGCTAGCGGCGCCGCGTGGACGCGACGATGACCCGATGGTCCCGCCTTCCGGCGGGCAGGCTCAGGAGCCTGAGCCGTTCGCGAAGTCGAGCGCCAGGCGGGCGAGGGTCGTGACACCGGTTCCCAGGGCACCCCGGGGATTGTGGGCGCGGTCCGCGATGAGGTAGGCGCTGCCCGCGATGTCCATGTGGACCCATGGCACCGTTGCGAACTCGTTGAGGAAGACTGCGCTCTTGATCAGCGAGCCTTCGCGACTGCCGGAGTTGATGATGTCCGCGTGAGGCGAGTCGAGCGTGGCTCGATACTCCGTCGCCAGCGGCATCTCCCACATCCATTCGCCCGTCGCGTCACCGGCCGCCTGGACCGATGCTCCCCAGGCGCGCGGCTTCGCAAAGTAGGCGCTGATCATCTCGCCGAATGCGACGGATGCCGCGCCGGTGAGCGTCGCGATGTCGACGAGGTGGGTCGCGCCCTGGGTCTCGGCCCAGTGCATGGCATCCGCCAGGATGAGCCGGCCTTCGGCATCGGTATTGGTGACCTCGATGGTCTTGCCATTCATCGCCTTCACGACGTCGCCCGGTCGTTGAGCGTTGCCGCCCGGCATGTTCTCGACCATTGGCGCCACCGCCATCAGGGGCGTCTCGGGGGCCAGGCGCGCGACGGTTCGCGCCGCCGCGATGACGGCCGCGGCGCCCGACTTGTCGTGCTTCATCTCCTCCATCCGCTCGGGCGGCTTCAGGCTGATCCCTCCCGAGTCGAAACAGACCCCCTTGCCCACGATCGCGAGGCGACGATCAGGATGCTTCTCCCAGCCGGGGAGTCTGACGGCGATCAGGCGCGGTTCGTGGGTCGCGCCCTGCCCGACGCCAAGGAGGGCGTTCATGCCCAGCGCCTGCATCTCCTCGACCCCGAGGACATCCACCGCGCAGCCGTCCGCAGCGAGGCCGCGGGCGACCTCCGCCATTGCCTCGGGAAAGAGGTCGTTCGAGGCGCGATTGGCCAGGGTGCGCCCGAACTCCACGCCCTCCGCGACGACCTCCGCCGCGTCGAGGACGTCCTGGGCCGGACCGCCTGGGAAAATCAGCTCTTCAACGCTGCGCTGCATGGCGGGGGTATCGCGCACTCGGCCATACGTGTTCCAGGGTCGGTAGATCCCCTGCCGCGCCCCGACCACCGCAGCCGCGAATCCGTCCGCGTCTTCTCCATCTCGAAGCCAGAGGGCCATCGACTGGGCCCCGCGGCCGATCAGGCGCCGCGTGGCGCTCGCCGCGATGCGCCGTGCTCGCCAGGCGCCGCGTCCGCGACGCACGCCGTTAACGAGCAGGATTCGCCGCACCGGCAGATTGCCCGGCGCTATGAGTGCCGTGTAGTGCTCGACGATGTTGAAATCGCCCCAATCGATGGCGTCAAGAATTACGCCCCCGGCTGCGGCGTCGAGCGCGGCGAGGTCGGCAGCGAATTCCTTGTCCTCGCGATAGATGGGCACGGCCAGGACATCGGCCTCGATCGTTGCTGGATCGGCGGGTGCCGAACGCACGCGCATGCGCGAGGTCTCCTTCATGCATGTCTGGGGTGAGCACCGGCCGGGGTGACGACAGAGTCAAGCGAGTATAGACTCAGCCGACCCTCCAATCGGACCGATCCCGAGCGACATGCCGCCTAGGGAATCGCAGCCAATTCAGCGAGGGTCTTCTCGGCTTCAGCCAGCGCGTCGGCGGCCGAGCGCATCGCGCCCGATGAGATCGCCGAGCCGCCTTCGGCCAGCGCGATCGCCAATGCCTGATCGGCACGATGCCCGTCGTCCGCCGCATGCTGATATGCCCGTTCTGCGGCGCGCGCTGCCGTCACGTCATGGGCGATGGTCGCCTTGGCGAGAGCCCGCAGCGCCTCGAGCAGCTGCCCGGTGGTGTCAGCCCAGATCGACAGTGTCTGCAGCTGGCCGGGCCAGCCGCGAACCGTGCTCAGCTGGGTGTCGGCCGCGTCGAGCGCCACGAGGGCAGCGGTTGCGTCGTGGGCCGTGAGCGCGGCAAGCGCAGCCGCGAGTTGGGCAAGGGTCGCTTCCGTTGCGCGCCGCATCGAGACGAACGCGTCGGCAGCAGCGCCCGCGGTCGTGAGCTGGGCACCGGTCGCAGCCAGCTGGCCGGCCCGGATGGCGAGGCTGGGTCCATCCGCGGCCGAGGCCGGCGAGGCGATGGCCAGGGACCCGGCAACCCGCGCGACCGCGTGACGCGCTCGAGCGAGCGCCGCCTCCGCTGCGGCCATCCTGGAGCCGGCCGCGGCAAAGTACGTGCCGGGTTCCTTCGTGCCGGCGATGGTGAGGGCGGCACCGGTGCGCGCCTCGTCGATGGCACCGCTGATCACGCGCCGCAGGTCCTGGAGCTCGTTCCGGGCCGCGGCTGCCTGACCTTCGAGCAGCTCGTGGAGCGCGGCGGCTGCCGGCGGATCGGCCGCCGCCGGATCCGGCGAGCGCAGGCTGAAAAGGCCACCCAGGACCAGGATGGCGGCCAGCCCGCGCAGGTACGCCGGTTGCGCCGTGAGCTGCCTCAGGCGCACGGGCGCCGTACCCGGCCGCCGACCAATGCCGTTGATGGCGCACCTATCATGCGTCCGTGAACCCGCGAGAACGGGAGTCCCCAGCATCCCTGGGCGCGGACCTCGAACCAGATCCGGACGCGGTTGCGCACCTGACGCGCGAGCTTTCGGCGCTGCCCAAAGCCGAGCTGCACCAGCACCTGGACGGAGCGCTGCGCCCGGAGACTGCCGTCGAGCTCGCGGCGGCCGTCGGAATCTCTATGACGCTCGGCGAGGCTCGTCGACGGATGCTCGCGCCGCCACGGTGTGCGAACCAGGCCGAGCTGCTCACGTATTTCGACTTGCCGATCGCGCTGCTGCAGACGCGATCGGCCCTGCGGCGAGCGGCGGGCGAGCTCGTTACGACGCTCGCCGACGATGGGATCGGATACGGCGAGATCCGATGGGCGCCGCGGCTGCACCTGGAGCGCGGGCTCGCCGTCCCGGAGGTGCTCGAGGCGGTGATCGAGGGGGTTGCCGACGGCGTTGCCGCGCTCGGCGACGCGGCCCCGCTCATCGGACTGATCGTCACTGCCATGCGCTCCCACCCACCGGGTGCCAACGTCCAGCTGGCCCGCCGGGCGGCATCCGTCGGTTGGCCGATCGTGGGCTTCGACCTCGCCGGCCTGGAGGCCGAATGGCCGGCACCCCCCCACGCGGCAGCCTTCGTGGCGGCGGCCGAAGGCGGCTTGGCGCTCACCGCGCATGCGGGCGAGGTGCCGGGTCCGGAGCGCGTGCGCGAGGCACTGGCCCTGGGGGTGACGCGCATCGCGCACGGCGTAACCGCCATCGAAGATGACTCCCTCGTCGCCCTGCTGCGAGAGCGCGACATCACTCTCGACCTATGCCCCACCAGCAACGTCCAGGCCGGCATCGTCCCCTCGCTCGCAGCACACCCACTCGCGCTCCTGCATCGCGCCGGCGTCAGCGTCACGTGCTCAACGGACGACCGCACGGTCTCCGCGAGCACGCTCACCGGCGAGCTGGCGCGCGTCGCGATTGCACAGCATCTGACCGCGGCCGAGCTGAGTGCGGTCGCGCTGAACGCATTCCGGCGCGGCTTCGCGCCCCTGGAGCAGCGTGCACCTCTCGCGGAGGCCGCCGCGACTGCCTGGCAGTCCTGGGAGGCCACCAGCAGCATCCCTGCGGCCGTCACCTGAGCCACGCGTCGAGCAACCTGCCGAGCTCGGACGGTCCCGCGGCGACCGCATCCGGCCTGCGATCGCCGTCGAGCTGCGCAGCACCCGACGCGTCGGTGACGCCGGTCAGGACCAGGACCGAGCGGATCCCGGCCCGGGCGGCGGCGACCATGTCGGCATCAGGGTTGTCTCCGACCACCACCGCCTCGTCGGCGGGGACGCCCGTCTCCTCGAGCGCGGTGACGAACATCGCCGGCTCGGGCTTGCCGATGACGAGTGGTGGCTCGGCGCCCGCGGCGGCTTGAATGGCGGCAACCATCGCACCCGCGCCGGGCAGGAAGCCGTGGGGCGTCGGATAGCGCAGGTCCGCGTTGGTGGCGATGAACAACGCTCCTTCGCGGATCGCCGAAGCGGCCGTCGCCAGACGCTGGTAATCGAACTCCTGGTCGAGGCCCGCGATCACGGCGTCGTAGCGCTCGGGAAGCGGCCCACCGTGGTAGTGACCCGGCGCGGCGTCGGCGGCGGCCGTGGCCGGAAAACCAGCCTGACGCAGCTCGTCGAGCATCCCCGCCGCCCCGACGGCGAGCACGCGGCGGACGCGCGGCAGGTGGGCGTGCAGGTAGGCGATCGTGGCCGAGGTGGAGGTGACCAGCTCATCAATCGTCGCCTCGATTCCGAGGCTGGTCAGGCGCTCGACGTAGGCGCCGCGCGTGGCGGTCGAGTTGTTGGTCGCGTACCGAACCAGCAGGCCGCGGGACTGGAGGTCACGGACCAGCTCGGGCGCCCCCGGGACAGCGCGATGACCCCGGTAGATGACCCCGTCGAGGTCGAAGATGACGAGGCGGATTGGCGGCGGGAGGAGCTGAACCATCGGCGCGAATCATACGGGCGTCCGCCGCCCGATCCGCGCACTGCGCGAGCGTCGAAAATATCTTGAGTAGCGCTCAGTGGCGGCAGTATGATGCCGCAGATTCGCGCCCGACCGATGTAAGCGTCAGGCGTGTTCGGAGGGGCCGCCGCCGCGCGGCACAACACCCCAATGCTGAAGGAGTATCGATGCGAAAGCAGCGCAACCTTGGCGTCCTTTCGATCATCACCTTTGTTTCGGTTCTCCTGTTGGCCGCGTGCCAGAGCAATGTCGGTCTGGCGACCAAAGTCGAGGGATGCGGCGACCCGAACAAGGGCACGACCACGAAGATCGGCGGGGTGACCGATGTCGGCCAGCTGGAAGACAAGTCGTTCAACGAGGCTGGCTGGTGCGGGACCATCGCGGGGGCTGACGCTACCGGCTCGACGGCACGCGTGATCGTGACCAAGGACCCGGCCGATTACGCGACGAACATGCAGACCTTCATCGACAACGGCTACAAGATCATCGTGACCTTCGGATTTGCGCTCGGCAACACGACGGCCATCGCGGCCAAGGCCAATCCGAACGTGAAGTTCATCGGGCTCGACCAGTTCATCTGCATCAAGCCCGATGGCACGCCCGATACGCGCACCCCGGCGAAATGCGATGGTAATCCGGCCAAGCTGCTTCCCAACTACCAGGGCATCGTCTTCGTCGAGGCCCAGGCGGGCTACCTGGCCGGCATCGTGGCCGGCAGTATCACCAAGTCAAACGTCATCGGGACCGTTGGTGGCATCAACACCATTCCGCCGGTCGTGAACTACATCGCCGGCTACGTGAATGGCGCCAAGTTCGTGAATCCGAATGTCCAGGTCCTGGTTCAGTACGCCTCGACGGACATCACCAAGGCGTTCAACGACTCGGCCAAGGGCAAGTCGATCGCCCAGCAGATGATCGGCCAGAAGGCCGACGTCATCTTCCAGGTTGCGGGCCTGACCGGCCAGGGTGCGGTCGAGGCGGCATGCGACGCGAATATCTATGCCATCGGCGTGGACGTGGACCAGTTCTTCTCGCTCCCGTCGACGCTGCAAAAGTGCATCGTCACGAGCGCCGAAAAGAAGATCAAGATCGCCATCGAGTCGGCCATCGAGCGCATCGACAATGGCACAGACAATGGCGGCAACATCATCAATGACGCGAAGTCGGACCCAGTCGGCATCGGCTTGGCGCCATACCACGATCTCGCCGGCCTGATCACGCTTGACATCCAGGCCAAGATCGACGCCGCCCTGGCCGGCCTCAAGGACGGGTCACTCGATCCGTGCAAAGGCGAGGGCAAGTGCTTCGGTGCGACATGAGCCGCCAAGCGATCTGACGCGACCCTGGGGATCTGGTAAAGGGCGGGCCGCTGGCCCGCCCTTCATGTCCATCTGACCAGAGCCGGCCCAGCTGAGGCTTTTGGATGACCGCTGCGGCTCAACCCACGGCGCTCGAGATGCGGGGGATCACCAAGCGCTACCCGGGCGTGCTCGCCAACGATCGGATCACCTTCGATGTCCGCCGCGGCGAGATCCATGCCCTCCTCGGCGAGAACGGGGCCGGGAAGACGACGCTGATGAACATCCTCTACGGGCTGGTCACGCCCGATGAGGGTGAGATCCTGCTCAACGGTCAGCCGGCAGCGATCCATTCGCCGCACGACGCCATCGAAAAGGGAATCAGCATGGTGCACCAGCACTTCATGTTGGTGCCGGTCCTCACCGTTGCGGAGAACATCCTCCTTGGCGAGGAGCCGATGGCTGGGCGGATCTTCATGGACCGCAGGGCTGCCCACACGCGGATCCGCGAGTTGGGCAGATTCTTCGGCAGCGAAATCGATCCGGACACCAAGGTCAGCTCCCTCTCGGTCGGCTGGCAGCAGCGCGTCGAGATCCTGAAGGCGCTGTACCGCAACGCTGACATCCTGGTGCTCGACGAGCCGACCGCGGTGCTCACCCCGCAGGAGACGAAGGAGATCTTTGGGGTCCTGCGCAAGCTCACCGCCGAGGGCTACAGCATCATCTTCATCAGCCACAAGCTCTACGAGGTCCTCGAGGTCGCGGACCGCATCACCGTCCTCCGGCGCGGTCGCGTCGTTGGAACCCGGATCCCGTCGGAGACGAACGAGGAGGACCTCGCTGCGCTCATGGTTGGCCGCGATGTCGAGCTCACCGTCGACCGTGGCGAAAGCCATCCGGGCGCGCCGACGCTCAGAGTCGATGAGCTCAGCGTCAACGACGACCGCGGGCACGAAGTCGTGCACGGGGTGAGCTTCGAGGTCGCCGCCGGCGAGATCCTGGGCATCGCCGGCGTCGCGGGAAACGGACAGGACGAGCTGGTCGAGGCATTGACCGGGCTGCGCCACGCAATCGGCGGTCGGATCCGGCTCGACGGACGCGATCTCACTGGCGCCTCGCCGCGGCATCGGACCGAGGCAGGTATGGCCTACGTGCCTGGCGATCGCCAGCGCTACGGGCTCGTGCTGAGCTTCCCGGTGAGCGACAACCTCGTCCTCACCAGCTATTACCGAGAGCCCTTCTCGACGGGCCTCGTCCGTGACGATGTTGCGATCCTCGCCTGGGCGGAACGCGCGATCATCGAGTTCGACATCCGCACGCCGTCCGCGACGGTGAGCGTTGGGACCCTGTCGGGTGGCAACCAGCAGAAGGTCGTCGTCGCTCGTGAGTTCAGCCGCGAGCTGCAGGCCCTCATCCTGGATCAGCCGACGCGTGGCCTGGACGTCGGGAGCATCGAGTTCATCCATCGCCAGGCGATCGCCAAGCGCAACGAGGGGACGGCGATCCTGCTCGTCTCCGCGGAGCTCGATGAGGTGCTCGAGATCTCCGACCGGATTGCGGTGATGTATCGCGGACGGATCGTGGCAGTCATGGACGGGCGCGGCGCAGATCGCGAGGACGTCGGCCTCCTCATGGCCACCGGCGGGCGTGAGCCCGCGCAGGTGGCGCCGGAACCAGCGCCATGACCCTCCCCGCGGGTGCCTCAGCGCCCGCCTCGTTCGCCCGCCGCCTGTGGCGGAGGGTCTGGGCTGTCACAGCCGTTCCATTGGGCGCCGTCGCCCTGGCGCTCGTGATCGGCGCGATCATCATGATCGCCTCCAGCGCCTTCGCCACCGGCACCTTCGACCCGACCCTTCCCCTGACCGCGTACGGCGCACTCCTGCGCGGCTCGCTCCTCGGCGAGCGAGCCCTCGTCTCGACCGCGGTCGCCGCCGCGCCGCTCGTCCTGGCCGGGCTGGCCGTCGGCGTCGGCTTCAAGGCGGGCCTCTTCAACATCGGTGCCTCCGGACAGTTCCTGGTCGGCGCGCTGTCGGGTGCCTACGTCGGTGCCAGCCTCGCCGACTCGCCCGGAATCGTGGCGATCCCGGTGGCCTTGCTGGCGGGAGCCGGGGTCGGCGCGGCATGGGGCTTCATCCCCGGTGCGCTCAAGGCATGGACCGGCGCGCATGAGGTCGTGACCACCATCATGCTCAACTACATCGCCGCGACCCTGGTCTCGTACCTGATCACCGGGCCGCTGGGCGCGCCCGGCTTCTCATTCGCCCGCACCGGCGAGACAGGCAACGCCAGCCTGCCGATCCTGATTGGCGACAACGGGCACCTGGGTCTGCTCATCGCGTTGGCCAGCGTGCCGATCATGTGGTGGCTCGTCTGGCGCAGCACCCTGGGCTTCGAGATCCGCACGGTCGGCGCCAACCCGAGTGCGGCGCGCTATGCCGGGATGCGTCCGGGGCTGCTGATCGTCTTCACCATGACGCTGTGTGGCCTGCTGGCGGGACTCGCCGGCGCCGGCCAGATCCTGGGGATCAGCCACTCGATGAACGCCTCCTACGGCACGTCGACCGGGTTCGACGCGATCACCGTCGCGCTCCTCGGCCGGGCACATCCGTTCGGGATCCTGGCGGCCTCCCTCCTGTTCGGCCTGATGCGCGCCGGGGCTGGGCTGATGCAGATCACCGCGGGGATCCCGGTCGAGATCATCGACGTCATCCAGGCCGTGATCCTGCTCCTGCTCGCGGCCGACGTGATCGTGCGGCGCGTCTTCCGCTTGCGCGCGGCGGGCGTGGGGGTCGATGAGCTGCAGACGGTGACGCGCAGCTACGGCGAGCAGGTCGCTCCCTGATGGACGCGCTGTACGGCATTCCGGTGCTGGGGATCGTCTTCCAGCTGCTCGCCTACTTCGTACAGGTCGTGCCGGGAATCGCGCCCATCGTCCTGGGCCTCGCCACTCCGATCGCCCTCGGCGCGCTGTGCGGCATCATGAACGAGCGATCCGGCGTGGTGAACATCGGCATCGAAGGCATGATGCTGACCTCCGCCTTCTTCTCGTTCCTCATCGGGGCCACGGTGGCCAGCGCCATCCCCACCGGCCCCTCCGCGATCTTCGGTGCGACGCCCGGGCTGCTCATCGGCGTCCTGGCCGGGGTCCTGACCGGCGTCGTGATCTCGGTGCTGCATGCCTGGCTTTCGATCAGCATCCGCGCGGACCAGATCATCAGCGGCACCATCATCAACATCGCCGGCCTGGGCCTGACCGGGTATCTGAACCGGCTGATCATCGGCGGCAATCCTCGTGCCGGGGCCGGCACCTTCTCATCCTTTGCGCCGCCCACCTGGCTGACGGACATTCCCGTCATCGGCTGGATCTTCAACATGTTCCTGCACAAGGGGCCGATCGCCATGTCGGTGATCCTGCTGGTCGTGGTGCTCCAGGTGCTCCTCTTCCGATCGCGATGGGGGTTGCGCACGCGAGCGGTCGGCGAGCACCCGATGGCCGCCGACACGTTGGGCATCAACGTCATCGCACTGCGGTATCGCAACGTGATCATCGGCGGGATCTTCGCCGGGCTGGCCGGCGCATACCTGACGTTGGAGGCAACCAGCTCATTCCAGAACGGCATGACCGCGGGCCGCGGCTTCATCGCCCTGGCGTGCGTCATCTTCGGCCGCTGGACGCCCATCGGCGCGTTCGGCGCGGCACTCCTGTTTGCCGCCTCGGATGCCTTTGGCGTGGCCGTCCAGCTCCAACCGCCGAAGGGGGAACTCGCCCAACTGGGCACGATCCTGCACGCGATTCCGAACGACGTGTACAGCGCGCTGCCGTACATCGTCACGTTGATCGTGCTCGCCGGCGTCGTCGGACGGAGTGTCGCTCCGGCTGCGGTCGGCAGGCCCTACGAGAAGGAATCCCAGGCCGCCTAGCCTCGCACGGTACCCGGCCTCAACTTCAGCCTGCCGGCCAGGCCTCCAGCGGGTGCGGGACCGGCGGGACGCGCAACAGATCGACGGAGAGGCCGGCCGCCGCGAGGTCGGCGACCACCGGAGCGGCGTCGTACTCGACGGTGCGGAATCCCACGGCGAGGTCCGGTTGGCCGATGTAGATCACCGCGTAGCGCGCGTGGGCATGCGCGCCGCAGCCGACCGAGCCGACCGCCACGAAATGCGACTGCCCCACGAGCTTGTGCACCGTCTCGTGCGTGTGCCCGAACAGGAAGAGGTCGTCACCTTCGTCGCTCGCGATGCGCGCAAATGTGCGCGACGGCCGGTCAGCCCACAGGTACTCGCTGGCCCGAATGGGCGTGCCGTGGAAGAGGAACGCACTCCGGCCGTCCACGGTCTCTCGCCGCGTCACCGGCAGCTGCCGAAGCCAGGCTCGGTGCTCGTCGTCGGTCACGCGGGTCGTCCAGGCCAGGGACGCGCGACACTCAGCCTCCGCCACGGGCGTGGCGCAGATCACGCCGGGTTGCTCGCGCTCCATCCCGACAGCCTCGTCCCAGTTGCCCTGCACCGTGGGGATCTCGAGTCGCCGCACCTCCGCGATGACTTCGTTGGGGTGCGGTCCGCGGCCCACCAGGTCGCCCGTGCACCAGATCGCATCGCAGCCGATGGTGGAGATATCGTTGAGGACGGCACGCAGTGCCGGCATGTTGGCGTGGATGTCCCCGAGCACCGCGATCCGCATGCCGCCGATTCTAGGGAGCGAAGCGCCCGGAATGCACGCCCCCGCGCATGGTCCTTTCGGCTAAGAAGCGCTAACTGGCAGTGGCCATTTCGAAGGGTGCCGCGAGGAGGCTGACACGGCCGGCGACCGTGCGAGCCAGCTCGCGCATCGCCTGGCCGGCGCGCGAATCGTGGCCGCCGGGATACTGCGGGGAGGTGATCGGTACGCCCGCATCACCGCCCGTTCGGACACCTGGCTCGAGGGGGATGAGGCCCAGCACGTCGAGTTCCAGCTCGCGCGCAATCTTGGCGCCCCCGCCGGAGCCGAAGATATCGTGCTCGTGACCGCAATCGGGGCAGATGAAGGCGCTCATGTTCTCGACCACGCCGAGAGTCCGCACGTTCACCTTCGTGAACATGCCGATCGCCTTCCGGGCGTCGGCCAGCGAGACCTCCTGCGGCGTGGTGACGATCACCGCGCCGGTGAGAGGGATGAGCTGGCTGATCGACAGCGCCGCGTCCCCAGTTCCGGGCGGCAGGTCGATGACCAGATAGTCGAGCTCGCCCCACTCGACGTCGCGGAGGAACTGCTGAATGGCCGAGTGGATGAGCGGCCCGCGCCAGATCACGGGCGCATCCCCGGTGAGGAAGTACTGGATGCTCATCATCTTCACACCGTGACTGACGACCGGGTTCACGCGGCCGCTGGCGCCGGTGACATGAGCGCCCATGGTGCCCATCATGAGGGGCACGTTCGGCCCGGTGATGTCCGCGTCGAGCAGCCCGACGCGCGCGCCATCCCGGGCCAGGCTGACCGCAAGATTGACGGCGATCGTCGTCTTCCCCACGCCTCCCTTACCCGAAGCGACGGCGATCGTGTTGCGCACACCAGGGATGAGATCCGCCGCCGGTCCGCCGAAGCTGCGTTTCACATTGCTCGCCCAGTCGACCTTCACCGTCTCCGCGCCGAGGCCCTGCATCTCGGTGACGATCTCGTCCTCGATCTTCGCCTTCAGCGGGCATGCCGGCGTGGTGAGCTCAACGGTGAGGGCCACGTGCGGGCCGGTGATCTCCAGGTTCTTGATCATCCCAAGCGAGACCAGGTCACGGCCGATCTCCGGATCCTTGACCCGTCCCAGGGCGACCATGATGTTCTCGTTGGTGAGCAGATCGGGCATGCCGAGCGCAAACCGCCTTTCGATGTGCCGATGGTTGGGCCTTCGGAGCCTACCAGAGTCGCCCGCCCCAACGCGCAACTTTTGTTGTTCCTAGAGGCGCGTTCGCCGATCGGTGAAACGCCGCACTCTCGATTGAGGTCGACCAGCCACGAATCGAGGTCACGCCCTGCCAATCGTCAGCCGGAGTCAGGCGGCCCACTCACTCGAGGCGACAGTCTGCCGGGCAGCCTCCGAGATCGCTCCGAACGATCGATGCGTGGCTATCGCCGCGGCAAGGTGACGCAGTCCTTGGCGATCCAAGAGGTGCAGGCGGACGTGGATCGGCGTCACACCGCCAAGGCGAAGCGCGCCTCGCATCGCCCAGTTGAGCTGAACCCGATCAATCTCGATCCTGGCCTCCAGTTCCAGCGCTGGGTAGCCGACCACCTCCGTCCATCGTCGCGAGACAACTCGGATGGCGAACCTCTGACGCGTGCTGAACGCGAGCCCTGCATCTACAAACTCGTCGATGCTGGCAGGCGAAGGCGACGCGGTTGCCAAGGCGATTGCCCCGATCGGGATGCCGAATCGAGTCGCGCTGGGGGTGAGCAAGACCGCATCGGTCACGAGCTCTGCTTGGACGTGCACGAGGCGTGCATCCTCGTCATCCGGAGGGGGCGACGAGTCCCCAAACCGCATCTCGTCAGGCTCCCGAGCGGCTCGCCAACCGTCGGGCGGAACGACCGACCACGGCCCGATGGAGACGCGGCCGTCGACCGAGTCGACGGGCTGTCCTGATCGCGTCCGGAACTTCACCGCCTCTAAGGCAGGCCGTCGAAGAGATCGCGCTCCGCGACGCGAGATCCGCCCGTCGGCGCAGAGATCCGGCTCCGCGCCAGCCGGTAGGACTCGGTGGCCAAGAACTGGTCGCGCGCTGCAGCAGGCCAGCCCGCGAAGGGTCCCGTCGAACCGGTCTGCGAGACGTGGCTTGCAATCGCCGCCAGCTTGAGGCCGGCCATCTCGCCAAGCTGGATGCGCAGCGTTTCGGTCCCATCCGGGGAGCCATATGCGTCGGCGAGCCCCGGCGCCTCAAGGGCCGCCACCTGGTCGGCAGGAACCACCAGCTCGTACAGCTTGGCGGCGCGCCACGCGACCTGGTCTTCCTCGATGTCGTCCTCGTACGAGAGCGGCTCGCCGGCCCGCTCGAACGCGAGACGTACCGCGGAAGCAAGGACGCAATGGTCGGCATCGCCGGTCACGCCATCGATGCCGAAGCTGACGATCACCTCGGGACGGTGCATGCGAATCGGCTCGACGATGCGCGAGACGAGCTCATCGAAGTTGACCGTTGAGAGCTGATCCTCCGCATAGTCGAGCATACGGAGCACGCGCACCCCGAGGATCGAAACAGATCGGCGCATCTCGTCCTCGCGGACGGTGTCGAGGTTGCGCCACAGGATTGGCCCGAACTTGGGATCGCGATTCTTGCCGCCCGGCGCCGGAGGCTTGTCGACCAGGCGATGGTCGAAGAAGCCGCGCGTTGCGCACACCACGACCACGTACGCGCCCATCGCGGCGGCGCTGGCGATCGCACCCCCGAATCCGAACGCCTCGTCACCCGGATGGGCGACGACGACCATCAGGCTGCGGGCCGGATTTCGCTCCCGAATCGGTCGCCAGATCGAGGACACGGCCGCGAGTCTAGCAGTCTAGACCTCGACTTCGAGGGCGATCGTGGCTTGCCCGTTGCCACCGCCAAGACCCTGCCGTGTGGCAGGAATTGGCGGCGCGGGATCGAGGAAGCTGGCGCGATGGGCGGTCTCGATCGCCCGCTCCATCTCCTCGATCGACATCATCTCGTTGCGGAGGACGAGCGCGATCTGGTCGCGAAGGTAGGAGTGGAGCATCTCCGGTCCATCGGTCGAGAACGTGAAGGAAACCTCGTGGTCGATGAGGCGACGGAGGATCTGGCGCAGCTCGGCGAGATCGCGAACGACCCGCGTGTTCAGGTTGGACGAGGGACACACCTCCAGCACGATCCCTCGCTCGCGGAGGAGCGCCATCACCGTCGCGTCCTGTGTGCTCTTCACACCGTGACCGATGCGCGTCGGCTCGAGTGCCTCGACCGCTTCGCGAACTTCCTCCGGCCCGCCCGTCTCGCCGGCGTGCACGGTCACGCCCAGGCCGGCCCGACGGCAGGCCGCAAAAGTGTCTGTGTAATCGGCGAAGCGGAAGCCGGGGACGACCGGTCCGGCGATGTCGACCGCCACTACGCCGCGGTCGCGCCACGCGATCGCCTTGGCGGCGATGATCTCGTTGAGCTCGTGGCTGAAGGCCCGGTCGAGGCAGAAGATGAGGCCCGCGCGCACCGGCGGGTACTCCAGCACGGCGCGATCCATGCCACGCACCGCCGCGGCGATGATGTGGTCGAGGTCCTGCTCGCCGCCTCGGTTGCGCTTCATCGGGTTGAAGCGAAGCTCGAGGCGCGTCACGTTGCTCTTGCGGTAGGCGCCCCCGATCACCTCGTACACGCTGCGCTCGACGGCGATTGGGCTCGACTGGATCAGCTCGGTCCAGTAGAAGAGGTCGAGGTAGGCCTGGAACGAGCGACGGCGGCGGGCGGTGATCAGCTCGCGGAAGGCCCAGTAGTCCTTCGTCGGCAGCCGGATTCCCTGCGCATGCGCAATCCCCCACATGATTGCCGGCGTGACCGCCGCGCCGAGGTGCACGTGAAGCTCGGTGAGCGGCGTTCGGGGGTCAATCCTGGGTCGCGGCATGCTCCAGCTGGCGTGCGTTTGGCCGAGTGTACCAGCGGCGGGCGGCGCCGCGGGATGGGGACCCGGAGTCCGTCGCTGGTGCTCTGCGCCACCGGCCTGCGATAGAATCGCCGCGCCATGGACCTGAAGGCCATCATCGAGTGGATCGGGCACAACAGCGGCTATCTGCTCGCCTTCGGGTACCCGTATCTGGCTGCCGCGCTGGCCGTCGCCTACGTGCTCTGGCTGGTGCTCGGCTATCTCCGGGTGAGCCAGGTCGGCCTCCCCGCCGTGGACGAATCGGCTGGGCCAGTGCTTCCCCTTCCGGCCGCCGCAGAGGGATCGATGGCGCGCCCTCGCGGCGTCCCCTACTGCCCCACCGATCGCCTGCAATTCCCGGTTGAGGCGCGCTACTGCCCCCGCTGCGAGGGTGACCTCCTGGTCGACTGCTCGAACTGCGGGACGACGATCCGCGCTGCCGACGAGTCGTGCTATCGCTGCGGTACCCGCCACCCGCTGGCCGCCGAGGACGACGATCTCTAGCCTGCCTCTCCGGCCGCCCGTCCAGGCGGCATCCCTACGCCCGCCTTCTGGCTGCTGCCCTACGGTCTGAGGACCGAGGCGACATAGGCGCGGATCGCCCGCAGGTTCGGCTCCTGGATCCAGCCGCGGCCGGTGCCGAATTCGATCCCCGAGAAGGTGGCGTAGGCGGGTGGCGCAAGCACCCGGGTCACCAGCGTCGCACCCGCGCTCCGCCGCGCGAGCTCGAAGAGAGCCGGGAACTGGGTCAGGGGGAGATCGGTCTTCATCGAGCGCAGGGCCGCGATCAGGCTCAGGAAGTTGATCTTCGTCGCCGGATTGACCATGGTGCGCACGATGGCGGCCAGGATCTGCTGCTGACGGGCGTCGCGGTCGTAATCGCTCGTGGTATGCCGACTGCGGGCGTACTTCAGCGCCACTGCGCCATTCATGTGATGGGGTGCCGCACTGATGCGAAGCTGAATCGAGCGATCGTCGATCGCGCGCGGCACCCGCACATCAATCCCCCCAATCGCGTCGACCAGCGCCGCGAAGTCGCTCATGTTGATCTCGACGTAGTAGTCGATTGGGACCCCGAAGGTCGCCGCCATGGCTCGCTTCATCGCCTTCTCACCCAGAGCGAAAGCGATCCCATTCACCTTCTGGCGCCAGACTGCACCATTGCCCAGCGGCACGTCGACGACATCACGCGGTAGCGAGGTCATCGAGACGCGCTTCTTGGCCGCATCCACGCTGAGAAGGATGATGGCGTCAGTCCGGTAATAGCGACTCTGCGCGAGGCGGGCCGGGTTGGAGTCGCTCCCAAGGACGAGGAGCGTCACGCGTCGCCCTAACAACGCCGGCTCGGGCGTGGGCTGGGGGGTCGCGGTGGGAGCCGGTGTGGGTACGAGCGTCGCAGCGACCGATGGCGTTGGCGTCGACGGGGCGGGGACGGCCAGCGGCGCAGGCGCGGTGGCCACGCAGGCCGCAATCAGGGCGGCGATCAGCAGGATGAGCGTTGGGATGAGAACGACGGGGCGCATGAAGAAACGGCTCGGGAAAGACATAGGGCGGGATGATACCCGCAACCAGGGGCGGGACGATACCCGCCCACTAGGGCCATTACGTTGACCGTCACCAGGGCCAGGACGTTCCCCGCCATCAGGGTCAGGACGTTGGCCGCCATCAGGGCCAGGACGTTGGCCGCGACCAGGGCCAGGACGATTCCCGCTGCTAGGCTGGCATTGTGCAGACGCGCGAAGTGCAGGTCACCAAGTCCGAAGCGCGGGGTATCTTCGACCTGACCGACGAGTGTGCGCGCTTCGTCGGGGAGGCGGCCGTCGGCGAGGATGGATTGCTCAACGTGTTTGCGCCGCACGCCACGGCCGGGGTCCTGATTATGGAGCTTGGCTCGGGGAGTGAACGTGATGTACTACGCACCCTGGATCGTCTCTTGCCGCCCGACGATCGCTGGCAGCATCAGCACGGTTCGGTGGGCCACGGAGCCGACCACGTCCTGCCGCTGCTCGCGGGCCCCTCGTTGACGATCCCCGTGGTGGGCGGCCGGCTGGCGCTCGGAACATGGCAGTCAATCGCGCTTCTCGATCCCAATGCCGACAACCCTGAGCGGCGGGTCCGGCTGAGCTTCATCGCCGGGTAGCCGGCCGTCGCGGATTTGCGGTACGGGTAACTAACGGCGAGCGAGGCGTCGGGATCGCCCCGTTTCCCGCCAACATTTGTCGTTCTGAGCAATTCTTGGACGCGAAAGGGAATCTCGGGCGCCGTTAGTTACCCCACCGGCAAACGCCAAAAGGCGGCCGTTACGTGCGTTGTCCCATCGCGCGAATCTGCTCCGTCACCCGGGCCGGGTCCGAGGTCGGCTCGTCACAGGCGTAGCCCCGGCAGACGAATGCGGTTGCCGCGCCTCCGCGCGGTAGCTTCCCTTCGAAGATTGCCCATGAGCCGATGGCATCTCCCAGGGCGAAACCCGCGATGACCAGGTCGGGCGCGTACGGTTGGGCAGCCGCCCGCCGGAGGGTGTACGCCGCCGAATCGCCAGGCTCGGCGGCGATGACCGCGTCGAGGGGTGTGGCGAGCGCTCGGTCGGCGACGGACAGCATCCGCCCAAACGCCGACGGCTGGCGCTCCATCGCGCCCGCCACGACCCGCAGGATCGATCGTGCCCGGCGGTCCGGATCCGCCTCTCCGGTGAGCAGCGCAAGCTTCAAAAGGACGTCGGCGGCAACCGCGTTCCCCGATGGCGTGGCCCCATCCACGAGTGAGCGGGGGCGTGCCACGACGGCATCGTGTTCCTCGGAGGTATCCCAGAAGGCGCCGTAGGCGTCATCCCAGAAATCGGACCCCGCCCGCTCCATCAGGCGCCGGCTCAGGTCGAGGTCGTCGGCCCTCCCCAATGCGCCGTGGAGGGCAAGGAACCCATCGGCGAGGCAAGCGTAGTCCTCGAGAAAGGCCGGCGTGTGCGCATCGCCGTTGCGGGCGGTCCGCCACAGACGGTCGCCCTCGCGCAGGAGGGTACCGCGCACGAACGCGCCCAGCGCATCGGCAGCCTGAAGGTACCGATCCTGGCCGAGCGTCAGCCCGGCCTCGGCCAGTGACCGCAGGGCGAGGCCATTCCAGGCGGCGATCTGCTTGTCGTCGCGCGCCGGTCGGACCCTCCGACTTCGGGCATCGAGGAGGGCGGAGCGCGCCCTATCCAGCAGCTCCGCTGGCGACGCCTGGCCAGTGACCGACAGCACCGTCCGCCCTTCCCAATTTCCTTTGGCGGTAACGCCCCAGTAATCGGCCAGTACACGGGCTTGTGCATCATCGATGCCCGCTTTCCGGAGGACCGCCATGAACTCGTCGTAGCTCCAGACGTAGAAACGCCCCTCCTCGCCCTCGCTGTCGGCGTCGAGTGCGGACGCCAGGCCGCCGTCGGGCGTTGCCAGCTCGCCAAGCATGAAGTCGAGCGTCGAATGCACGACCGTCCGATACCGCTCTTCACCGCTGGCGCGGTAGGCCTCGAGGTAGGCATGCGTAAGCTGGGCGTTGTCGTACAGCATCTTTTCGAAATGCGGTACGAGCCAGATCGCGTCCGTCGCATACCGGGCGAAACCGCCACCCAGCTGATCGTGGATTCCGCCGGCTGCCATGCGGTCGAGAGTCGTTGTAACCATGCGCAGCACGTCCGGATCGCCACTGCGGCGCCAAGCGCGCAGGAGGAACTCCAGGGTCATCGGTGCGGGAAACTTGGGCGCGCCACCGAACCCGCCGTGCCGCTCGTCGAAGGCGCTGGCCAGGCCGGCCGTCGCCCGCTCGAGCTGCGCATGCTCGGGGTCGGCACTGCCCGACGGTACCTCGAGCTGCGCGCGCAGGTGGTCGGCCAGCATGCCGCCCTGGCTCAGAACCTCGGCGCGACGGGTATGCCAGGCATCGGCCACGGCCGCCAGCACCCTCGAGAATGACGGAATCCCATGCCGATCGTCGGGCGGAAAGTAGGTCCCGCCAAAGAAAGGCTGCAGCTCGGTCGTGAGGAAGACGTTCAATGGCCAGCCGCCGGAGCCCGTCATCGCCTGCACGGCTGCCAGGTAGACATCATCGAGATCGGGGCGTTCCTCGCGGTCGACCTTGATCGCCACGAACTCGCGGTTCATCACCGCCGCGGTCTCCGGGTCCTCGAACGACTCGCGTTCCATGACGTGGCACCAGTGGCAGGCCGCGTAGCCAATCGACAGGAAGATCGGCTTCTCCTCGGTCCGAGCACGCGCCAGCGCTTCGGGACCCCACGGGTACCAGTCGACGGGGTTGTGGGCGTGCTGGAGGAGGTACGGGCTCGTCTCTCGCGCCAGCCGGTTCGTGTACTGACGGGCCGCGATCTGGTCGGTCATGGCGCCAAGTGTCGCAGAGGTGCGGATCGAGCGGGCTAGGGGCTCTGAAACGCGATCGTCGGGAGCGAGGAGGCCTGATCGTCGAGGTGCCTAGATGCCAACTCCGGCCTCGACCGCCTCCGCGGTCAGGAACTGCTGTTCATACAGGCGGGCGTAGAGCCCCTCGTGTTGGAGCAGCTCGGCGTGCGTGCCGCGCTCGACGATGCGGCCGCGGTCGTAGACCAGGATCATGTCGGCCCGCAGGATCGTGGAAAGTCGGTGCGCGATGGCGATGGTGGTGCGCCCCTCCATCAGGCGGGCCAGCGCACCCTGGATGAGGCGCTCGCTCACTGTGTCGAGGGCGGACGTCGCCTCGTCGAGGATCAGGATCCGCGGGTTCTTCAGGAGCACGCGCGCAATCGCCACCCGCTGCTTCTCGCCACCGGACAGCTTGTAGCCACGTTCCCCAACCACGGTGTCATATCCCTCCGGCAGCTCCATGAGCCGGTCGTGGATCGCCGCCGCGCGGGCCGCTGCCTCGACCTCGTCCATCGTCGCGTCGGGCTTGGCGTAGCGCAGGTTCTCGAGGACGGTGTTGTGGAACAGGTAGGTCTCCTGGGTCACGACGCCGATGTTGCGACCCAATGACTCCAGCTGGACGGAACGCACGTCGACGCCATCGATCAATACCGCGCCGGCATCAACGTCGTACAGGCGGGGAATCAGGTAGGTCGACGTTGTCTTGCCCGCGCCGGACGGTCCCACCAGGGCAACGAGCTGCCCCGGCTCGGCGGTGAAACTGATGTCGGCCAGGTCGAAGGGTCGAAGCGGCACAGCCACTGCCCGTCCCTCCGCTTCCGCCTCGGCGGACTCTGCCCGGGCGGCGAGCTGCATCGCGCTCGGCGGATAGTGGAACGCCACCCGGTCGAAGCCAACCTCACCGCGCATCGTCGCCGGGTCGAGGGCCACGGCGTCAGGAGCATCGGCGATCTCATGCGGCATCTCCAGGTACTCGAAGATCCGATCGAAGAGCGCAAGGGCGCCCTGGATCTCGACCTGGACGTTCAGCAGCTGACCGAGCGGGAAGAAGAGCCGGCTCTGGAGCGTGGTGATGGCCACGATGGTGCCGATCGAGACGTGGGTGTCGCCGCCGATGATCAGCGCGCCGGCGAGCAGGTAGACGAACGCTGGCAGGATCGAGAAGAACGTTCCGATCAGCGCGAAGAACCAGCGGCCGATCATCTGCTGGCGGATCTGCAGGTCGCCGAGCCGTTGCGATTCGGAGCTGAAGCGCTCGATGCTCGCCTGCTGCTGGCCGAAGGTCTTGGAGAGGAGGATGCCGGAGACGGAGAGTGATTCCTCGGTAATGGCGCTCACTTCGGCGAGCGACTGCTGGGTGAGGGTCGAGATGCGACGCCGGACCTTGCCGACCCGAAAGGTGATGTAGGCAAAGATCGGCAGCATGCCCAGCGAGAGTGCTGTCAGCCGCCAGTCGAGGATCAGCATGGCAACGATGGTCGTGGCCACCGTCGCGAAGTTGGCGAGGAGCGAGCTCGCGGTATCGGTGACGACGGACTGCACCCCGTTCACGTCGTTGCCGATGCGGCTCTGGATCTCACCGGTGCGCGTCTCGGTGAAGAAGCGGAGCGGCATCCATTGCAGGTGGCTGTAGAGCGCCACCCGCAGGTCGTTCATGACCCGCTGCCCCACGACGTTGGAGAGGTAGGACTGCCAGACTCCGATGAGGCTGGTGACGATCGGCAGCACGATCATCAGCCCGCATTGCAGATACAGAAGATTCAGGTCGCGCGGACCGGTCAGGTTGTCGATCACCAGCTTGAGCAGGATCGGGTTGACCACGCCGATGCTGACGCTGACCAGGATGGCGATCGCGATAAGTGCAAGGCGGCGGCGGTAGGGCGCGAAGAAGGAGACGATCCGGCGCAGGGTCGTCCCGGCCGTCCCCGGTCGACGCTCCAGGTTCGGCTCCTCGCCCCAGTGGCGCCCGCCGCGCATCATCGGTGTGGCATCAGGCTAGGTCAGCAGGATCGAGAGGAACGACTGGGCTGCCGTCATCCCGACCGCCTCGCCGCTTTCGCGGGCGCGGTCGCGGACGCGCTCTTCGACCTCAGCCCAATCGCTCACCTGGCTGGCGTGACAGCGCAGCGCGGCGAGCGCGACCTCCAGGCAATCGGCCACGTCGATCCACAGGTTCGGCCGCTCGACGCCCGCGACCAGCACCTGGCGCACCTTCCACGGCTCATGCCCCTCCCCGATCAGCTCGGGGAAGTTCAAACGGTCGCGAGCCGCGGGGTAGACGGCGGAGAGGGTCGCCTCGCCGGTCGCCAGGTGATCGGGATGGGCGATGAACGGGTTGCCGTCGCTGCGCCGCTGCGGATTCTGCGCGATCACCAGGTCGGGCCGAAAGCGGCGGATCTGGCGCGTGATATCGCGTCGCAGATCGAGCGTTGGCGTCAGGTAGCCATCCGGATATCCCAGGTGCACGATCTCCCGGACGCCCAGCACGTCGGCCGCCGCTCGCTGCTCGGCGACGCGCGTTGTGGCCAGCATCTCGGGCGTCACGGCCGGGTCTTCGGTCCCCTTGCCGCCGTCGGTCGTCACCACGTAGTCAACCGCCACCCCCGACGCCACGAGGGTGGCGATTGTGGCGGCGGCACTGAACTCCGCGTCGTCGGGGTGGCTGAAAATGACGAGCGCCCGCTCCATGGGGCTGATCAGCTCATCCCGTTCCAAATCCGTCATGCGACAGCATCGTATCGCGATTGGTCGACGGTGCCCTTCCGGCGCGGGGGAGCGACCGAGGGCCACCCGCCGTGCGCCCCTCGCTGGCTTGGTCGACACGGATGTCGAGCGCGGGACCTGCCGCCCCTGCCCGCGCTTGCCGTACAGACACCTAACGCATACCAACGCCACGCGCTGCGCGTCAATCTGGCCCGAATTTGCCTGTCTCGATAACGGGGGGCCAGCAAGACACGTGGTTGGACGGCCTTCGAGGGTCTCAGTCGCCGTTAGTTACCCAGGCCGCAAATCGGTGATTCGGCGGTATGTTGACCGCCCATCCCGGCAGCCTGCATACTGCCCGGGAGTATGCCAACTGAACTGGCGCCGGTCCATTTCCGGCACAGCTATACCAAGGACCGGCGGAAGCTCCTCAATCGGCTCAGCCGGATCGAGGGCCAGGTCCGCGGAATCCGCCGCCTCGTCGAGGGGGAAGCGTATTGCCTTGACGTTCTTCAGCAGGTCGAGGCGATGACGGCGGCCGCCGACCAGGTCGCCCTCATGGTCCTCGAGGACCATATCGACGGTTGCCTGACGCACGCGATCGAGACGGGCGAGGGCGAGCCGTATGTCACCGAGGTGATGGAGGTCGTGCGCCGCGCGATGGGCCGAAGAGGCACGCGACGGGAGGCGCCGGGTTCGACTGCAAGGACCGGGTTGGCGTCCGGATCGGCTCCTCCGCCGACCTGAGGGATCACCTGCAGACGCGAAAGGGAGTGCCGCAGGGGGGAACCACGACACTCCCGCAATGAGTGTAGCGGCCGGTCAACGAAGTTGCGACTTCTATTCTCCAAACATCGTCAGCTGCTCGCCGCCCCGTTCGATCAGCGGGTCGAGGCCGAGGACCGGCTCGAGCCAGTCAAGGCTGGCCCCGTCGCGCGCAGCGAGGGTCTCGAGGTGCTGCCACTTCAGAAAATGCCAGTTCTGACGCTCGACCTCGCCCCGCAACCAGGGCGAGCGCTCCAGCTTCAGACGCACGAGCTCGGTGCGCTCCGCCGGGAAGACCAGGAAGCGCGCCTGCTGCTCTGTGGGAGGGATGGCCCGCCCGCGACGCAGGACGGCCTCGCCGAGCATCGCGGTCCACTCCACCTCGAGCAGGAAGGCGAGGCGCCCGCGCAGGTACCAGATCTGGTCGACGTCGCCGAGCGGCTCGCTCGGGCCGCGGATCACGAGCGGCAGGTAGACGCGCCGCTCGCCCTCCGTCATCCGGTCGATCAGCGGCTCCCCGCCGGCGCGCTTGTCATGTTCGCGCCGGCTGATCCAGACCTTCAGCCCCAGGCGGTGCCCGTAGTCGGCGAGCAGCGCGAGGATCCGCGCGTGATCCTCGAAACGTTCGGCGAGCTGATCCTCGGTGCGGAGCTGGCCACGCTCCCCGACGCGTGCGTAGGCTTCCAGGCATGCGCGGACGAGCTCCTCGTCGGGCGCCGCCAGGCCCGGAAAGAGTCGGTAGATTCGGTCGAGGAAGGCCGCCTCATCGATGCGGCCGGCGGTTGACAGGATCGAGAACGTCGACCACTCGACCCGATCCGCGAGCGGCTGCTCGGCGAGGTCGGGGGCGCGCAGCCACCAGAGGGGCCGCTCTGCGTCGCCCAACCGCACGAGCGACGCGTGGTCGTCGCGCCAGAGCTCTTCGCGCAGGAGGCTGGCGAGCATGGCGGCGCCGCCCGCCGAGCGGTCGAGTCGCGCGTCCAGATGCGCCGCTGGCTCACCGGATGCAACGCGATCCTCCCCCATCGCCTCGTCCTCACCTCCCGGGGCGGGCCGGGGCGATGCGATGCGCCGCAACAGCCCCGTGCGTTGCAGCTCGGTCAGGATCGCGGCCAGCAGGCGTGTGAGCCCCACTGGCTCACCCCGGTCCTGGAGCAGGGCGGTTGCCGCACGATCAACGGCCGCAGCCAGCTCCGGGTACGTGAGATGACCGGCATCCGCCCCCAGCCGGAGCGGCGCAGGATTGACGGCCTCGCGCAAACGATCCTCGGCGGACGGGCGCCGGAAATGGAGGGTCACCGCGTCACCGGAGCGGCGCGATTCGCGATGGAGGACGGCCGTGAGGTCGAGCCCGGCACCGGCCGCCGCGACCGCCACCGCGAGCATGCGGTCCGGTTCGTCGCCCTCGATGACGACATTGAACCAGCCCCCGGGGTGCAGCGCGCCCGCTGCGGATCCGATGGCGTGGCGCAGGGCGGTCGCCTCCCCCGCCTCAGGGCGCCCGCCCGTCGCGCCGAAGAGTGGCTCCAGCCGGAGCGTCTCGGCGGCCTCGCGGCCAATCAGCCAGGCGGTGGCCAGGTACTCGAACGACAGCTCATCCGCGTTCGCCGGAGCCGGGGCAGTGCCCAGGACGAAGTCGATCCCGCCGGCGGGCAGGTATTGGCCAACGACCGCTGGCCGAGAACGGATCCACAGGACGTTTGCCGAGCTCATTCCACCCAGGTCGTCGAGGTCGACGGCGAAGCGCGCCTGACGCCGATCCCGACCCAGCGCGGCGATCGCGGTGCGCACGTCGCGGAACGAGGACTCGAAGAGGCGCCACACGTTCGCCTCGCGCTGGTGACGCGAGGCGGGCTGGCGAACGTGGCCGTTGGCGATGCGCAGCGAGGCCACCCGACCCGGGTAGCCGTTCAGGCGACTCGCCGGCAGCAGGCAGGCGGCCAAAGCCAGTCGAAAGACCGCCGAGAGTGCCGGATCATGCAGCTCGGCATCGATCTTGGACGCAACGGTGGCCAGGGCGTAAAGGTTGCGCGGCGTGTAGAGCGCGATCAGCTCGTCGGCCAGCTCGCGGCGGCCATCCAGGATCGGGAACCGGTCCCGGAGCAGCTGGACGTGTGGCCCCTCGCGCACGTCGGTGGCGGCG
>JALYLE010000289.1 GCA_030774375.1 Chloroflexota bacterium
TAGACCGATGGACAGCAGAAGATCGCCGCATGGCTGTAGAGCTGTATCACCGACGGCCGATCGAGCATCCTGGGGATCCAGACCACGTTCGGTCGCTCGGCCTGGGCGGTCGCCACCCCTGCCTCCATCTCGGCGGCGATCGCCAGGGTGTCGGGTTGGCCCGCCGCCAGCACAACGCCGATGCCCGGGTCGAGGTGACGGATGGCGCGGACGAGGTGAACGATCCCTTTCTGGCGCGTGACGCGGCCGACGAAGAGCACGTACGGGACGCTGGGATCGACGCCCAGTGCCTCGATGGCGTCCGTTGCATCGGTCCTGGCGTACTCGTCGGCGTCGATTCCGTTGTGGATGACATGAATCCGCTCCGGCGCGACCTCGAAGAGCCGAAGCACGTCCTCGCGCGTCTCGCGGCTGACGGCGACCACCGCATCGGCCATCTGCAATGCCGTCCGCTCCACCCAGGTCGAGACGTCGTAGCCACCACCCAGCTGCTCGCGCTTCCATGGCCGGAGCGGCTCGAGTGAGTGAACCGTGATCACCAGCGGGATGCCATACGCAAGCCTGGTCAGGATCCCGGCCAGGTGCGTGTACCAGGTGTGGCAGTGGACCAGGTCAGCGGTCACCGGATCAGCCGCGAAGCCGATATCCCTGCTCAGCGCCCCCCACAGGCCTCGCAGCTTCTCGTCTGCGCTCGAAAGGTCATGGGCCGGGGAATAGGATCGGACGCGCCAGCCTTCGCCCTGCGCTTCGTCGCCCGCGAAGCTGCGCACCTCAACCTCGATCAGCTTCCGCATCTCCCGGGTCAGGTAGTCCACGTGCACGCCGGCGCCGCCGTAGACATGTGGCGGGAACTCGTTGGTGAGGATCAGGGCCCGCATCGGAGGAAGCGTACCCGCCGTGCCCCTCAGACGTTCACCGGGAGACCGTTACAGGGCAGAGGCCGGCTCGGCGTTCTCAGATTTGGACCGGGAGACCGTTACAGGGCAGAGGCCGGCTCGGCGTTCTCAGATTTGCATGGGTGGACTGTTAGGCGGTGATCCTGACCAGATGGGACGCTCTGCGGGTTAGGGCTGAGCACGATCAGACGGTGCAGAGGCGGAATTCGTCGATGGACATCCACCTAACGGTCTGAGGATGCAAGTCTGAGGTTTTTCGGCTCGCTCGCCCCCGTCAGCGCCGCTTGGGTTTCAAGTGATAGGGCACGTCCACGACGACGGTGTTCGGCCGGAAGAAGAGCCGCAGCTTGAGCCGAAGCGCGGTCTGATTGTGGAGCGGGTACTCCCAGATATGGCGCGGGACAAACTCGGAGAGGACGACCGTCATGGAGCGCGAGGGGTCCATCTGCTCGCTGGCGTCGAGGTACGCCAGGAGCGGGGCCATGAATGCGCGGTACGGCGATTCGAGGATCACCAGCTTGATATCGGCGCCCCACTCCTCCCATCGGCGCTGCATCGCTTCGACGGCCTCGCGCCCGTCCGCGACATGCAGGGCAGTTACGTCGGGTGAGATGGAGCGCGCGTAGACGAGCGCGGATATCGCGGCCTGGTCGAGACGGCTGATGGGGACCAGCACGCGCGGCGCTCTGACCACGGGCAGCGGCGCCGGGCCCCGCGAGGTGTCGACCTCGAGAGCCGCCTCGACGGCGCGATAGTGGCGGCTGATGGCCCACATCATCCCGATCAAGAGCGGAATCAGGATGAGGATGATCCAGGCTCCGAGTGCGAACTTCGCCGCGCCGACGATGATGGCCACGACGCCGGTCGCGATAGCCCCTGTGCCATTCAGCACCGCTCGCCAACGCCAACCCCGCTCCTGATCCCGCAGCCGCCACCAATGGCGGACCATGCCGGACTGGCTGAGCGTGAACGCCACGAAGACGCCCACCGTGTACAGCGGAATCAGGTTGGTGACACTACCCGAGAAGGCGACGATCAACACCGCCGCCAGCACGGCGAGGACCATGATCCCCACGCTGAACGCCAGTCGATCACCGCGGAACTGGAACTGGCGAGGGAGGTAGCGGTCCTTGCCGAGGATGCTGGCCAGCCGAGGAAAGTCGGCGAACGCCGTGTTCGCCGCCAGCACCAGTAGGAGCGCGGTCGAGATCTGGATCAGGTAGTGGAATGGCGTGCCGTCGCCAACGAGCGTGGCTGCGATCTGGCTCACCACGGTCTGCTGCTCGGTCGGGTCAGGGACCACTCCCAACTGCCCCGCCAAGAAGCTGATGCCCAGGAAGATCGTGCCGAAGAATGCGCCCATCATCACCAGGACGGCGCGGGCGTTGACCCACTCTGGTGGGCGGAATGCAGGCACGCCGTTCGAGACAGCCTCGGTCCCGGTCAGCGCCACCGACCCTGAGGCGAATGCCCGGAGGATGAGGATCAAGCCGAGGGCCTGCGTCGTGCCGGCCGCGGTCCATGCCGCGGGCGCGTGGTAGGGAGGAAGGGTTCCGGTCGCGACCCGCCACAGGCCGAACCCGATCAGGCCGTAGATGGCGATGAGATAAACGTAGGTCGGGATGGCGAAGAGCGTGGCGCTCTCCCGGATCCCGCGCAGATTCCCAAGCCAGAGGAGAGCCACGAACGCCACGCCGATGACGACGCGAGTGTCGAACAGCTCGGGGAAGATCGAGGTGAGGGCTGCGACACCGGCGGCGATGGAGACCGCCACCGTCAGCACGTAATCGGTGAGCAAGGCGCCGGCCGCCACCAGACCGGGTAGTGGACCGAGGTTGTCACTGGCGACGATGTACGAACCGCCGCCGCTTGGATAGGCGCGGATCGTCTGTTGATAGCTCGTCACCACAATCGCAAGCACCGCCACGATCGCAATGGTTATCGGCATCGTGAGCGCCAAGGCTCCCGCCCCTGCGGCGAGCAAGACCCGCATGATCTCTTCGCTGGCGTAGGCGGACGAGGAGATGTTGTCCGATGCGAAGACCGCGAGGCCCTTGACGCGTCCGATCCGCTCGTGGATCTCGCGCTCGCTGGCGATCCGCTCGCCGACGAGCGCGCGCCTCAGTCCGTCCGCGAAGCGGCCTATCGGTCCATGGCGCTGGAGGACTCGCTCAGTCGCGATCAGGTGACCAGGCGCGTGGGAGCGGAACTCATCGGCGAAGGGACGGACGATGTGGACGTATCGCGACCCAGGTAACCGGCCGCGAGAATAGCGTCGCTCGGAGAGATCGCCCGTCGGGCG
>JALYLE010000290.1 GCA_030774375.1 Chloroflexota bacterium
GGAAGAGCGAGGGCGTCGTCTCGAATCGCGAGCTGATGAGCCGTCGCGGCCCGCGGGATGGCGACGAGGCAGGCAAAGAGCTGAAGGTCAGGGACGAGGTCCTCGTCTACGTCCTCCAGCCCGAGTCGCCGGAGGGCCACGCGGTCCTCTCGCTGCGCCGGGCCGGGCTCGAGCGCAAGTGGCGCGCGATGCAGGAGCGCTTCGAAGCCGGCGAGATCGTCGAGGCCCGCGTCATCGACCACAACAAGGGCGGCCTCATCGTCGATCTCGGCGTACGCGGCTTCGTTCCGATCAGCCAGATCGTCGACTTCCCGCGCCGCCCTCGTGACGAGCAGCCGCGCGACGCCGCCCAGGAGATCGCCGAGAAGCTGCAGCCGTTCGTTGGCCGCACGTTGCGACTCAAGATCCTGGAGGTCAACCGCAAGGCGAATCGGCTCATCCTCTCGGAGAAGGTTGCCCTCTACGAAGAGCGCCGCGAAAAGCGCGACGAGCTCTTCAGCAGCCTCCAGGTCGGGCAGCGTGTCACCGGGACCGTCCGCAGCATCGCGCCGTTCGGGGTGTTCGTCGACCTCGGGGGAATCGACGGACTGGTCCACAAGAGCGAGCTCAGCTGGAACAAGGTGAACAACCCCGAGACCGCGCACGCCATCGGCGATGAGGTCGAGGCCGAAGTGATCGACATCAACCACGAGCGCGGACGGATCAGCCTCTCGATCCGTCGCCTACAGCCCGATCCGTGGCAGGAGTCCGTTGCCAAGTACCACATCGGCGACGTCATCACAGGCACAGTCACCAAGCTGGTGAACTTTGGTGCCTTCGTTCGGGTCGAGGAAGGCCTCGAGGGTCTGATTCACATCAGCGAGCTCTCCAATCAGCGGGTCGCCCATCCGGGTGACGTCGTGAAGGAGAGCGAAGTCCTCCAGCTCAAGATCATCAGCCTCGACTCCGAGCGACATCGGCTCGGGCTGAGCCTCAAGCAGGCTGAGGACCGACCAGCCGCAGCGCAAGCAACGACAGCGTCGGCGAGCGCGGTGACCGAGCCGAACGCAGCGCAGGCGCGCTACGAGGAGCGACCACCCCAGCGCCGCGAGCGACGCGATCGACGCGAGCGGGGCTACCGCCCCGAGGACGCAATCAGCGAGCCGGACGAGGGGATCGACAACACGATGGCCGCCGCATTCGCGGAGTCGGGTCTCCTCGACCAGTTCCGCGCCGACCAGGCGGCCCGCGAGTCGGGCGCCGAGGCTCCGGCAGCCGTGTCCCAGGCGACCGCCGAGGAGCCGGCGGCCAACGAAACCAGCGCGGAAGCGCCGGCCGAGACGGACGCGGACGCAACCGCCGAGGAGCCAGCCACCGAGGCAACCGCAGAAGCGCCACCCGAGGCCGAGACAGTGCCAGAGGTAGAGGCCGCGCCAGAGGCCGAGGCCGCACCCGAGGCAGAGGCCGCGCCCGAGGCAACCGCCGAAGCGGCGCCCGAGGTAGAGACAACGCCAGAGGCAGAAGCCTCCCCTGGGGCGGAGGCCCAGTCTGAAGCAGCCCCCGAGGAGTCTGCCGAAACAGCCCCGGCAGTCGATGCCCCTGAGACCGAGGCCGATTCCGAGGCGAAGCCCTCTACAAAGAAGGGCGCCAAGTCCGACTCGGACTCCGCGGAGTAGGGCGCCATCGACTGAGCGGCGCGCCGCCGCATCCACGCAGCGTCAGCAGAGCGGGTCCGCACGCCGGATCCGCTGGTAGCTATCCTCCCGGGCAACTGCCGCGATCCGACGAGCGTCCTGCTGCCATCCGACGTAGTACCTGATGAGCGTCCTGCTGCCATACGACGTAGTACCTATTGAAGACGGCGTGCCGGGATGGTGCCGTACACTCAATAGCAAGTCCTGATCATTCGACCGAACTGGGACGACCGAGGCGACGCGACCATGGACCGATTCGACAAGTTCACAGACCGGGCTCGCAAGGTCCTTACCCTCGCCCAGGATGAGGCCCAGCGCTTCAACCACAACTACATCGGTACCGAGCACCTGCTGCTCGGTCTCGTCCGCGAGGGCGAGGGTGTGGCCGCGCGCGTGCTCGAGAACATGAACGTCGAGCTCTCCAAGGTCCGGACCGCGGTCGAATTCATCATCGGCCGTGGAGACCGGCCGGTGGTGGGCGAAGTTGGGCTCACTCCGCGGGCCAAGCGCGTCATTGAGCTGGCCATCGACGAGGCCCGCCGGCTGGGCCACAACTACATCGGTACCGAGCACCTGCTGCTCGGTCTCGTCCGCGAGGGCGAGGGGATCGCGGCCGGCGTTCTGGAGAGCCTGGGCGTCAACCTGGACAAGGTTCGCCACCAGGTCATCCACGTCCTCTCCCAGAGCAGCAGCGTCGCGCCCGCGCAGGAGACCAAGCGTCCGTCGAAGACGCCGACCCTGGATCAGCTCGGCATCAACCTGACCGAAGCGGCTCGAGCCGGCAAGCTGGATCCGGTGATCGGCCGCGAGAAGGAGATCGAGCGCGTCATCCAGATCCTCAGTCGCCGGACCAAGAACAACCCGGCGCTGATCGGCGAGCCGGGGGTCGGCAAGACCGCGATCGCCGAGGGCCTTGCCCATCGGATCGTGAGCGGGGACGTGCCCGAGACGCTCACCGACAAGCGGGTCCTGACCCTGGACATTGGCTCGTTGGTCGCCGGGACCAAGTACCGCGGCGAGTTCGAGGAGCGACTCAAGAAGATCATCGAGGAGCTGCGCAGCAGCAGCGACTGCGTCCTCTTCATCGACGAGCTGCACACCCTGGTCGGCGCGGGGGCGGCCGAAGGCGCCATCGACGCGGCGAACATCCTCAAGCCACCGCTTGCGCGGGGCGAGCTGCAGTGCATCGGCGCCACGACCCTCGACGAGTACCGCAAGTACATCGAGAAGGACGCCGCCCTGGAGCGACGCTTCCAGCCGGTGATGGTCGAGGAGCCTACGGTCGACGAGGCGATCGCCATCCTGTTCGGGATCCGCTCGCGGTACGAGGACCACCACCGGGTCAAGATCAGCGACGAGGCGGTGCACGCCGCCGTCGACCTGTCGGTCCGCTACGTCGCGGACCGTGCGCTGCCCGACAAGGCGATCGACCTGATAGACGAGGCGGGATCACGCGTCCGGCTGCGGAACGCCTCGGCGCCGCCTCAGATCAAGGATGCGCAGCACGCCCTCGAGGAGGTCACGCGCCAGAAGGACGAGGCGATCGCCGGCCAGGACTACGAAGCCGCGGCACGGCTGCGCGACGAGGAGACGCAGGGCAAGGAGCACATCGACCAGATGCGCGCCTCGTGGCAGGAGGAGATTGCCAAGGTGACGCCGGTCGTCACCGATGAGGACATCGCGCAGGTCGTCAGCATGTGGACCGGGATCCCCGTGGTACGCATCTCCCAGGAGGAGAAGGAGCGGCTCCTGCACATGGAGGATGCTCTGCACAACCGGATCATCGGTCAGCAGGAGGCGATCGAAACCGTCGCCAGGGCTGTCCGTCGCGCGCGCGCCGGGCTGAAAGATCCCAAGCGGCCGATCGGCTCATTCATCTTCATGGGGCCTACCGGAGTCGGAAAGACCGAGCTGGCGCGAGCACTCGCCGAATTCATGTTCGGCAGCGAGGACGCGCTCATCAAGATCGACATGAGCGAGTTCATGGAGCGCCACAACGTCTCGCGCCTGGTCGGCGCCCCGCCCGGCTACGTCGGATTCGACGAGGGCGGTCAGCTCACGGAGGCCGTCCGACGCAAGAGCTACAGCGTGGTGCTGCTCGACGAGATCGAGAAGGCGCACCCGGAGGTCTTCAACATCCTGCTCCAGATCCTGGAGGACGGCCACCTGACCGATGCCAAGGGCCGGCGCGTCGACTTCCGGAACACGATCATCATCATGACCAGCAACGTCGGCGCGCCCATCCTGCAGCGTGACAAGACGATTGGCTTCCGTGGCACGGGTGCCACGCTGGAGGCCGAGGCGAGCGCGGAGTACGAGCGCATGAAGGAGAAGGTGCTCGGTGAGCTGAAGAACGTCTTTCGCCCCGAGTTCCTGAACCGGATCGACGCGACCGTCGTCTTCCGCTCGTTGACCCGCGACGAGATCCGCCAGATCGTGGACCTGCTGCTGGCTCGCGTGAAGGCGCAGCTGGCCCAACAGCAGATGGACCTCGTGGTGAGCGATGCCGCCAAGGACGCGATCATCACCAAGGGCTACGACCAGTCCTTTGGCGCCCGGCCGCTACGGCGTGAAATCCAGCACCAGATCGAGGATCCGCTCGCCGAGCGGATGCTGATGGCGTCGTTCAGCGCGGGTGACACGATCCTCATCGATGCCAGTCCGGGCGGGGAGCTGGTGATCGACCGCAAGGGTCCGACCGCTTCGAAGAAGAAGCAGGCCGTCTCAGCCGCCTGATCAGCGGCTTCGCCCCAACGCCCGGATAACGCCGCGCGCATCCGGCGATTAGCCGCATCTGCCACGATAGTTGTGCCCATGCCCGCTGCCCGATCCGCCTACGTCTGCCAGCAATGCGGTGCCAGCTCGCCCAAGTGGGCGGGCCAATGCCCAAGCTGCGAAGCGTGGAACACGCTGGTCGAGACCGTGGTCCCCGGTGGTGCGCGCGCCGCGAAGGAGCGTCGCGCGCGAGCTGAAGGACGTGAGGCGGTGGGAATCGAGCCGATCGGAGGCGTCACGAGCGCCGAGGCATCCCGACTGACCACGGGCATGGGTGAGGTCGACCGAGTCCTTGGCGGAGGGCTTGTCCCCGGCTCGATCGTCCTGTTCGGTGGCGACCCGGGGATCGGCAAGTCGACGCTTCTCCTGCAGCTTGCCGCTCGCGTGGCCCGAGGCGGATCGGCCGTCCTGTACGTGACGGGTGAGGAGTCATCCGCGCAGGTGCGCGGCCGGGCGGAACGCGTGGGCGCAGTCGTCGACGGTCTCGCGCTCTTCCCCACGACGGAGCTCGACGCGGCGGTGAATGCCATCGCTGCCATGCGGCCGGCGCTCGCCGTCGTCGATAGCGTGCAGACCATGGCGAGCGAGGAGCTGGGTGGGCCCGCGGGGAGCGTCGGACAGGTCCGTGAGGTGGCGAGCCGCCTCGCCGAGGTGGCCAAGGCCGGTTCCACGTGCGTCGCACTGGTCGGCCACGTCACGAAGGAGGGAACGGTCGCCGGGCCTCGGACCCTGGAGCACCTCGTCGACGCGGTGATCTACCTCGAGGGCGAGCGCCTGGGCGCCACCCGGCTCTTGCGGGCCGCGAAGAACCGCTACGGATCCACCGAGGAGGTGGGCGTCCTCGAGATGCGCAGCGACGGCCTCGCCGAGGTCGCGGACGCGTCTCGGTTCTTCCTCGATTCGGAGCAGCCGCCCGTCGCGGGGAGTGCCGTGACGATCGCCCTGGAGGGCACGCGGCCGCTCGCCGTCGAGATCCAGGCGCTCGCCGCCCCCGCCGGCTACGGTGCTCCTCGCCGCGCGACGACGGGGATCGATCCCAACCGAGTCCTGATGCTGATCGCGGTGCTGGCCAGGCACGCCGGCCTGAACCTCACCGGCCACGACGTGTACGTGAACGTGGCGGGTGGGCTCCGTATTGAAGAGCCGGCGGCCGACCTCGCGGTTGCAACGGCGCTCGCTTCGACGCTCCGGGAGCGGGCCGTCCGCTCGGGCACTGTGCTCGCAGGCGAGCTGGCCCTCTCCGGCAGCCTGCGGGCCGCCCCACGCGCCGAGCGTCGCCTTGCGGAGGCGTGCCGACTTGGATTCAATCGGCTGGTCACCGGTCCGGCACGCGGCGCGGGCTCCCCACGCGAGCCGCACGCGGATGGGGAGCTTGTCTCGGCGGCGGACCTGCGGAGCGCCCTGCGCCTCGCCCTGGAGGACTGAGACCCGGCCTCGCCGCTCGCGAAGCCCCAAAGACGTGGCAGGTGGCTTCACGGGCCGGGGCCGGATCGGCGGCACGGTTGGGTTGCCGAGGTCAACCGCAGGCTTGCCGGTGCGCGAGTGCGGTGCTACGGTGGCCGCCCGCTGCGGTGGGAAAGGCTTCGACCGCCTTCATCACGTTCATTGGTCGGGCCGACGATTCATCTCAAACTGCTGCACTCATCGGTCCATGACAAGAATCATTCACCTCCTGGGGGCGCTCATCGGCGTCCTCGCCGGACTCCCTCTCGGGCTGGTGCTGCTCCAGCGGTCCGAGGGGATCATCGAGCCTGCCAACAGAGTCGCGTTCCTCACCGCTTTCGTGGTGGCGAGCCTCCTTTTTGGCTACCTCGCCATCCCGTACATCACCGTGTATCCGGCGCGTCGGGTCATCGACCGCCTGGCCGATGCAGACGCAGGCGAGTTCGCCCTGGGTGTTGGCGGGATCCTGGTGGGTTTGGTCATGGGCCTCCTGCTCGGCGTCCCATTGGCCCAGCTGGGGGGCGTCGCGGGATCCCTTCTGCCGCCTCTCGTTGCGCTGGTCCTGGCCGGCGTGATGCTCGCCGCGACCCTCTACAAGCGCGATGTGCTGCTCGCGGCGCTGGGCGGCCTGCTGCCCGGTGCCCGCCGGCGATCGAATAGTCAGGCGGTGGTGATCGACACGAGCGCCGTGATCGACGGGCGGATCGTGGATATCGGTCGAACGGGATTCATCCTGGGCACCCTCGTTGTGCCCCGCTTCATCCTGGACGAGCTGCAGGGGATCGCCGACTCGCCCGACGCCATGCGCCGCAACCGCGGGCGCCGCGGCCTCGAGATGCTCGCCGCGCTCCAGAAGGACTCGGTCAGCCCCGTCACCATTGACGAAGCGACGTATCCGGAGGTCAGCGAGGTCGACGCCAAGCTCGTGGCGTACGCCCGGGACCACAACGCGGCCATCCTGACCAACGACTTCAACCTCAATCGTGTGGCTGAGCTGCAGGGCATCCGGGTCCTGAACATCAACGAGCTCGCTAACGCGGTCAAGGCGGTCGTCCACCCCGGCGAGGAGCTGGCAGTCAAGATCATCCAGGAGGGCAAGGAGCCCGGGCAGGGCGTCGGCTACCTTGAGGACGGCACCATGATCGTGGTCGAGGGTGGGAGCAAGTTCATGGAGACCGAAATCGGCATCACCGTCACGCGGGTCC
>JALYLE010000291.1 GCA_030774375.1 Chloroflexota bacterium
GTGGCGACGCCATCTATGACCTCTCGATCCGGCTGATGACCACGGTGGCGGCCACGGCCCAGGAGGTGCACGCCTTTGGGCTCGAGGATCTCGACCGCATCGAGGAGTCGAAGGACGCGATCGCCCGGACGCTCGGGCATCGCGACCGGGTCGCACTGGACGCGGCGCTGGCCGATGACCCGTCGAATCGGACCGATGACCCACAGGCGATCATCAAGCTCGCTGAGGACCAGACGGCGCGCGCCTACGCGGCCGCCCCCCGGTTCTTCGGGCGCCTGCCACGCGCCGACTGCGTGGTGCTGCCGGTGGAGGAGTACCGCGAGCGCGAGACGCCACCCGCCTTCTACATGCCGCCGACCATCGACGGCTCCCGCCAGGGGCAGTACTACCTGAACACCTACCAGGCGCACGATCGGCTGCTCCACAAGCTTGCAGCGATCACGTTCCACGAGGCCACGCCCGGGCACCACTTCCAGATCGGCATCGAGATGGAGTTGGAGGGCCTGCCTGCATTCCGCCGGCTCGGCTCACGGCTGGCGGGCGTCGCGTATGCGGAGGGCTGGGGGCTCTACGCCGAGCGACTTGCCGATGAGATGTCCCTATACGCGTCGGAGGCGGAGCGGGTCGGCATGCTCGATACCCAGGCCTTCCGCGCCGCGCGTCTGGTGGTCGACTCGGGGCTGCACGCCTTCGGCTGGGATCGGGCGCGCGCCATCCGCTACATGCACGATCGGGGCGCGCTGCCCATGGTCGACGCCGAGATCGAGGTCGATCGCTACACGATCTGGCCGGGGCAGGCGCTGGCCTACAAGATGGGGCAGCGGGAGATCGAACGCGCCCGGGCCGATGTGCTGCAGCGGATGGGCTCGCGATTCGATGTGCGCGCCTTCCATGACGAGGTGCTGGCGCACGGCTCGTTACCACTCGAGACCCTGCGGCGCGAGATCCCGGGCTGGGTCGAGGGTGCCGTGGCGCGCGCCTCGTCGTAGGCAGCCGAGCGCGTCCGCGCCGGCCGTGATTGATGCATGAAGCGCCCCGAGTCGGTCATCCTCGAGGGTCGGCACATCCGTCTCGAACCCCTGCGGGAGTCGCATCGCGACGACCTCAGCGCTGCCGCCGCCGAGGACCCGTCCATCTTTCGTTACATGGCCACCAACATCGCCGAGGGTTGGGACGCGTGGCTCCGTGAGGCACTCGACGGCGTGGCAGCGGGCACCTACGTGGTGTGGGCGACCGTCGATACGTCCACTGGCCGAGCGATTGGCTCGACCCGCTTCGGCGACATCGCCCCGGAGCATGGCCGCGTCGAGATCGGCTGGACCTGGTTGGGAGCCTCGCACCAGCGGACGGCTGCGAACACCGAGGCCAAGCTCCTGCAGCTCACCTATGCATTCGAGGAGCTGGGAGCAACCCGGGTCGCGTTGAAGACCGATGCGCGCAACCTTCGTTCACAGGCTGCCATCGAGCGCCTCGGCGCGGTTCGCGAGGGCGCGCTGCGCAAGCACATCCGGATGCCCGATGGGTACCTGCGCGACACCGTCTACTACTCGATCCTGGACGACGAGTGGCCGGCGGTGAAGGCGCAGCTCGAGGAACGCCTCGCGACTCCCTAGAGGCAGGCCTCGCCGCTCCGCCGTGGGGCCTTGACTTGTCAACTGCTGGCCCCATGAGCGCAAAGCGAGTCAGGACGCGAGGTGGGCGGCTTGGCGGTGCGCCGCTGAGCGTGGCGGAGCCGAGCGCAGCGCCGGATGACGCGATGCGTGCCGCCTAACGCTCATGGTCGCGACATGTGACGAGTCGCGGTACCCCAACGGTCGCTCGTGCGCATGGGTGCAGCAGGTGACGAGTTGCGGCGTCGATCTCCGCAACAATCCGCGGACTCGCGTCAACCACGCGGGCCATTTCGCCACTCGACGGCGGGGTCGTAATCCGGATCCGGCGGCTCCGGCTCGGGACGCTCGTTCTCCGGGACGTGGCGCAGGTTGACCCGCACCCGCCACCAGACCGTGGAGCGGCCACGCATCGAGTCGACGAGCACGTCGTCGACGGCGAGGTGGCCTGCTGCGGCTGGATGCCGCTGGCGCCATCGGTCCAGGCCGGCCATCGCGTCGTCCTTGGCCTTTGCCTGCGCGACCACAAGGAGCGGATGCGCCGAGCGGCGGCGTCCTGTGGGACTCACCGTTCCGTCGCCACGTCGATACGATGAGGATGGCAACGGCGGCGCCACCGATCCGAGGCGACCCCGCGGGGCGGACGGGTCCGTCGGCGGTCGCGGGTCTGTGCGAGGCGCCCGTCGTTTGGATGGCTGCACTCGCGGCGGCTCGCCCGGCTGCTTGGCATACATCGGTGGCCACGGGGCGTCACCAAGGCCAGTCGCCTCGTCGCGCGCCGAGAGCTCCAGCAGCGCGTCGAGCGAGCCGACCGCGTCGTCGATCCCCGCGCCGACATCTCCGAGCTTCGCATAGCGAGGCGGTACGGTGGCGACCGTGAAGTCGGCGAGCTCCGCGTCCGGGACCTCGTCCCAGGCGAGTGGCGCGCTCACCCGCGCGTCGGCGACCGGCCGCACGGAGTAGACACTGGCGACGGTCTTGTCCTTGGCGTTCTGGTTGTAGTCGATGAAGACGCCGTGCCGCTCCTCCTTCCACCACTTGCTGGTTGCCAGCGCGGGCACCCGCCGCTCGACCTCGCGTGCCAGGGCCAGCGCGGCGCGTCTCACCTC
>JALYLE010000292.1 GCA_030774375.1 Chloroflexota bacterium
GATCCGGGACCGCGATCACCAGGTGGTCGATGCCGGTGATCATGGCTCGATCCTAGCACCGGCCATGGGGTAGGCTCGTCGCCATGGCGGATGACCGACCCGCGCCCGGCTCGCACGATCGTTCGACCCCGGCGGGCACCCTGGAGACGAGCTCTGCCTTGCTCTTCGAGGCGATGCTGGCGGCTCGCGATGCCCAGGGGCGCGACCTTGAGCCTGGCGATCGAGCCGGCGATGGGTCGAGCGCGCATCACGCCTTCTACAGGGCGCTGATGAGTGGCACTGTGCTCCTCCCCGTGCCCCCGAACCACGGAGAGGAGGCGCGGGCAGCGCTGGAGGCCGCGGTGAACGACGAGCAGGAGGTCGAGATCAGCGTGATGCTCGCGCGGGATCCGGAGGGTCAGGCGGTCAACGTCCTGTTTGGCTCATTGGCTGCACTCGCCGCCTGGTCGCCCGTCGGGTCCGCAAACCTGCCACTCCCCGCGCATATCGCGTTCAGCAACCTCACCGCCAACGGCCTGCCTGCGATCCTCGATCCTGCAGGCCCGATCCCCTACCGCTTCGAGCCTGACGAGGTGGCGGCGCTTGCCGCCGGCCAACTACCAGGTACCGGCGAGCCGCTCTTTGCTGCGACCCGGCGCGGATCGCTGGTGCTGCGCACTCCCGGCCCGCAGTCAATTCAGCTGGAGCGCTCGCTCGCAGTGTCCCTGCGGGACACTGCAGTCCGGGCCGCGTACCTTGTCGAGTCCGAGACGAATGGCGAGGCTCGGCTGCTCCTTGGTCTGGTCGGCGACGCCAAAGCGTCGGCGACGGTCGACGTGCCGGCCGGGACCGACGTCGTCTGGCTCGAGGAGCCGCTCCTTACCAACGTTCGCGCCGTGGCCGATCCCTTCTTCGAGCGCCGATGAGCGAAGCGGGATCGGTCCTGCGGGTGGACCGCAGCCCACCGGGAAGCGTGGTCCGGGTCACGCTCGCGCGGCCCGCGGTCCGCAATGCGTTCAACGCCGAGCTCATCGCCGCACTGCACGAGGCCTTCGAGGCCTTGGCGGGGGAACCGGCCGAGAGTCTGCGCGCCGTGGTGCTCGCCGGTGAAGGGAGTGTCTTCTGCGCCGGTGCCGACATCGAGTGGCAGCGGGCCGCGCTTCGTCTGTCCGCGGAGGAGAACCGGGCCGATGCCGCTCGCCTGCACGACATGCTCGCGACGATCGACGCGTGCCCCGCGCCGGTGATCGCCCGCGTTCACGGGGCTGCGCTGGGCGGCGGGATAGCGCTCTGCGCCGTCTCGGACATCGTGATCGCCACCACCGACGCACGCTTTGGGTTCACCGAGACGAAGCTCGGGATCCTGCCGGCGGTGATCAGCCCCTTCGTCGTGCCCAAGATCGGGGAGACGCACGCTCGCGCCCTCTTCCCGAGCGGCGAACGCTTCGGAGCCGAGCGGGCGCGACGGATCGGTCTGGTGCACGAGGTCGTCGCCGACGAGGAGGCGCTCGACGCGCGGGTGGATGCGACGCTCGGGGAGCTGCTGAGCGCTGGCCCGACTGCGGCCCGCGCCGCCAAGCGCATCGTTCGCGAGCTTCGTGGCCGTTCGGCCGGCGAGCAGCGAGCTCTCGTCACCGAGGTGGCCGCTGCCCAGCGCGTGTCGCCGGAGGGCCAGGAGGGGCTGACCGCATTCCTCGACAAACGCTCGCCGAGTTGGCGCGGGGACCCGCGCATCGAGTAGCCGCACCCCTCACGGCGGCCTTCCCTGCGCGACAATCGCGACGTGGACGATGAGCTGCTGACACCGCGCCAGGTCGCCGGCCAGCTGGCCGTGACGACGCGCACCGTGCAGCGCTGGATTGCGGATGGCCGGCTCCCAGGCGTCCGCGTTGGTGGGCGGCTGCGCGTGTCGCGTTCGTCGCTTGCGGCCGTTGCCGGGGGCCTTGGGGAGAGGGCCGACGACCCGCCGGGTCCGCGGCGGTCCATCCGGTCGCTCCTCGTCGCCAACCGTGGCGAGATTGCGACGCGCATCGCGCGCACGGCTCGACGGCTTGGCATCCGGGTGGTCGGCGTCCATGCGGCGGACGAAGCTCCCCCCGAGGGAATCGACGAGGCGCAGCAGATCACCAGCTACCTGGATCCTGATGCCCTCCTCGCCGCCGCGAGCAGGGCAGGGGCGGATGCGATCCACCCTGGATATGGGTTCCTTGCCGAGGACCCCCATTTCGCTCGCTCGGTCGAGGCCACAGGCCTCGTCTGGGTCGGACCGCCTCCCGACGCGATGGCGGCAATGGGCGACAAGGCGGCCGCGCGACATCACGCGGCAGAGCTGGGCATTGCGGTGGTCCCTGGCTACGACGGCGACGGGCAGCAGGACGAGGTCCTGGCAGCTGAGGCGGCACGGATTGGCGTCCCGCTCCTGGTCAAGCCAGCGGGGGGAGGCGGCGGGAAGGGGATGCACGTGGTGCGTGACATCGGCGAACTCCACGATGCTCTGGCGGCATCCCGCCGTGAGGCGCGGCGCGCCTTCGGTGACGATCGGCTCATCCTGGAGCGGCTCCTGGAAGGAGCCCGCCACGTCGAGCTCCAGGTTCTCTTCGACGCCCACGGGCTCGGGATCCACCTCGGCGAGCGCGACTGCAGCGCCCAACGCCGGAGCCAGAAGATCGTCGAGGAGTCGCCGGCGCCATCCGTCTCGAGCGCTTTGCGCGAGCAGATGGGAGCCGATGCGGTCCGCCTGGCTGCCAGCGTCGGCTACGTCGGTGCGGGGACCGTCGAATTCCTGCTGACCGATGACGGGAGCTACTTCTTCCTCGAGATGAACACCCGCCTGCAGGTCGAGCACCCGGTCACCGAGGCGGTCGTGCGACGCGACCTCGTGGAGGATCAGCTGCGGATCGCGGAGGGCCGACCGCTCGCCACCATTCAGACAGAAATACGGCTCAGTGGTCACGCCATCGAGGCGCGAATCTACGCCGAGGACCCCGAGGCCGGCTTCCTGCCGGCGACGGGTCGGATCGTCGACCTGCGATGGCCGGATGGGGTCGGCATACGAGTCGACGCCGGCATTCGGATCGAGGACCCCGTCTCCGAGCGCTACGACCCGCTCCTCGGCAAGATCATCGCCCACGGCCGCACCCGTCACGAGGCACTTGCGCGGCTGAGGTCTGCACTGCAGGCAACCCGAATACTCGGCGTTCGGACCAACCTGCGCTTCCTCCGTTGGCTCATCGACCAGCCGTTCCTGACGGATGGCGAGGTGCGCACGGATACTCTGGCGCGGGTGCGTCTTCCGAACCCGGTAGAGCCGGACGAGACCGTCTGGCGCGCAGCGGCCGAGGCGCTGCTGGGTGCCGGGCCGTACGGCGAGGGACCGTGGGGCGGCGGCTGGCGGCCGAACGCGCCCGCGGCTGTCCGGGTACGATCGGGCGACGAGGAGCGACGGATAGAGCTGGCGCCGCTGGCTCGGGCTGGAGGGCCCTCCGAAGGAGACACGGCCAGTGCCCTGCAGGGTGGCATTGCCTACGTCGACGTCGAAGGCCAATCCGTCGACTTCCGCCTGGGGTCGCCGCCCTCAATCGAGGAAGCCCTGCAGCATGCCGCCGCGGGGGAGGGGGTCGCGATCCTGACCGCGCCGATGCCTGGGCGCGTCCTGGCGGTCCGTGCGCGAGAGGGAGAGACGGTGCCCGCCCATGCTGCCTTGGTGATCATCGAGGCCATGAAGATGGAGCATGCCGTCGCGACGCCGATCGCGGGGACCGTTAGCAGGGTCAGCGTGCTGGAGGGGCAGCAGGTGCAGCGGGGCGACCCGCTAGCAGAGGTAACCGCCTAGCTCGAAGTGGCTCTGGGCGATGGCGCGCCGCCCGTAGAATCGGGGACGTGACCGCCGTCGACGTCCGCATCTACGAGGTCGGCCCGCGCGACGGCCTCCAGTCGGAGCCGACAGTCGTCGCCTCCGACGCGAAGCAGCGTTTCATCGGTCTGCTGGCTGATGCCGGCCTGCGCGAGATCGAGGCGACGTCGTTCGTCTCACCCAAGGCGATCCCCCAGTTGGCGGATGCCGACGAGCTGATCTCCTCGCTCGTCCGGCGCCCCGGCGTTCGCTATTCGGTCCTCGTACCCAATCGGCGCGGTCTGGAACGCGCCATCGCAGCGAACGTGGACGCGATCTGCCTCTTCACGGCCGCGACCGATGCCTACGCCCAGCACAACATCGGGATGTCGGTCGATGCCTCGCTCGACGCCTTCGCGCCGCTCGCCGCGGAGGCACGGTCGCGAGGCTGGTGGATCCGCGCGTACGTCAGCACCGCGTTCGGCTGTCCGTACGACGGCGAGGTCGACGAGCGTGCGGTGATCTCGGTCGGCGAGCGGCTGCTGGCCATGGGGGCCGATGAGCTGGCCATCTCCGACACCGTTGGGGTTGCGGCACCGACGGACGTGCGCCGCGTCCTCGGCGCGCTGTACGGGGCCGGAATCCGACCCGACGTGATCGCGCTGCACTTCCACGATACGCGAGGAACGGCGGCAGCCAACGTGCTCGCCGCGATGGAAATGGAGGTCAGAACGTTCGACGCGTCCACGGGCGGCATCGGCGGGTCTCCCTTCGCCCCAGGCGCGGCCGGCAACCTGGCCACCGAGGACCTGGTCTACCTGCTCGATCGTGAGGGCGTGCGCCACGGGGTCGACCTTGACCGTGTGCTCGACGCGGCACGATTCATCCACGAGGCGCTCGGAACGCCGCTCACCAGCAAGGTCGGCCTGGCCGGGGGATGGCCGCAGGCGTCGCGCCCCGCCGACCGATCCTCGATGAGCGACGGTCAGTAGGATTGGGGCCGATGGAGGGCGCCGAGCGGGGGGCAGCTGCAGGCGAGCGCACACGCCGACCGGTGATCCTGGACGTGGACACCGGGATCGATGACATGATCGCCCTGCTGATCGCGGCCACCGCGCCGGAGCTCAACCTTCGCGGCGTCACCTGCGTGGCAGGCAACGTCGAGCTCCAGCACGTGGCGCGGAACACGGGGAAGATCCTCAATTACGCCGGGCGCACCGACGTGCCGGTAAGCGTGGGTGCCGCGCGGCCTCTCACGCGGCGACTGCGCACCGCGACGGAGACGCACGGTCCCACCGGGACCGGGTACATCGAGCTGACGGGCGAGGATCGCGCGTTGGGAACCACCGATTACACGGCCATCCCCGCCTCCCGTTACCTTGGCGCGCACATCGCGCGCCATCCGGGGGAGGTGACTGTCGTCGCGCTCGGTCCGCTGACGAACCTCGGGGCCGCGATCACGATTGGGATCGACCTCGTCAGCGGCACGCGCGAGGTGGTCTGGATGGGAGGGACGCTCGAGGAGCGCGGAAACACCACCGAAACCGGTGAGTGGAACGCCTGCGTCGACCCCGAGGCCGCAGAGCTCTGCCTGGCGAGAGGCGCGATCCATCGCCTCTTCCCGCTCGACGCGACCCAGGATGTGATGTTCACGATGGCCGATCTCGACGGACTGCCGGAGACGCAGTTGGCTCGGATCGTCCGGGAAGCGGTCCGCTTCTACGTCGACTATCACCGTGCGGCGGATGGCATCGATGGCTGCTACCTGCATGACCCCGTCACGCTGATCGCCGCCCTCCTCCGGCCCGACCTGGTGACTGAGACGATCAGCGAGCGCCTGGCGTGCGACACCAGCGCGGACCCCGCGATCGCTGGCAGCCTGTATCGCGTCGATGGCGAAGAGCGTCCCCCGGTTACCATCGCAACGGCCATCGAACCGGAGGGAATGAAGGCCGAGCTCCTCGACCGCCTTGCGCGGGCGGTCGCACCGCTTCCGGGCTGAAGTGTCGCTGAGGGAGGGTCGAACGTTGTCTGCACGTTGGCTTCGGATCATCGGCGGGGTGGTCGCCTTCGCGGTGGTAGCCGCGATCGGCATCGTGTATTTCGGCGATTTCAACGGCAAACCTGACGCGACCGGCGTCAATGTGACCGGAGCGAACTCGTTCGCCCTGATTCTGGCGATCGCCTCTGTCGTGGGATTCGTGGCATACGCGGCGATCGAGTTCTTGCAGACTGGCCGCTTCGAGTCGATCGCCCGCCAGTTCGACACGCGCACCGTGGTCCTGATGCCCCTCGCGATCGCAATCAACATCATCCTGGGCCAGACCGTGGCCGCGGCATTGAAGATTCCGATCTACCTCGACTCGATCGGCACGATCCTGGTGGGAGTCGTCGCGGGACCGATCCCCGGCGCCCTCACCGGCTTCTTGGCCAACATCATCTGGACCTACGCGCTTCCCCCGCCATTCCAGGGCCCGGCATCCGCCGCATTTGCAATCGTGGCAGCGGTCATCGGCCTGCTCGCCGGCGCGGTTGGATGGCTCGGCTGGATGCGACCCCGCCCGAATCGCTCGATCGGCCAGCTCTTCATCGGAGGTCTTGTGGCCGTGCTGATCGTCGCGGCGATGGCGTACTACGCCTGGACCCGGTACTACGGCTCCGGATTCGTCTTCTTCGGCAACACCAGCGGGGTCAGTCCGCTGTTCGTCATCTTCGGGTGGGTGATTGCCGCCCTCTTCGTCGCGGCGCTGGTTGGCTTTCTCGGGCTCCTCTTCGTCCGCCGCGATCTGACGGTCGCCTACGTCGTGGTCGCCGGAGTCGCGACCGGCATGGTTGCGGCGCTCATCAGCGCTCCAATCGCGGCGAACGTCTTCAGCGGCATAACCGGGGCGGGTACGGATTTCCTGGTTGCCGCATTCCGATCCGCCGGCTCCTCCATCCAGCAAGCGACCCTGCAGCAGGGCCTCCTCTCGGACCCGGTCGATAAGCTCGTCACCTTCTTCACCGTTTACCTGATCCTCAACGCGATGGCGCGGCGGACCAAGGCGCGCTTCCCGCAGGGCGAGCGCCTGATCGATCGGGATGAGACCGAGGTTCTGGCCTGAGCGAACTCGCCGCGGGCTCAGGGGTGGAGTCACCTCCGGATCAGGCGCGGTCCGTCCCAGCATTCCTGGGTCGGCCCGGACCGACCGCGGTCCATCGGCTCAATCCCCTCACGAAGGCCACGCTGGCGACGGTCACAGCGGTGGCGGCCGTCGCCCTTGGCGGCGTGAGCGGTCCGCTGGTTCTGGTAGGCGCTGGCGTGCTGGCGCCCGCGATACTCGCGCGCGAACTCCGGGCAGTCATTCGTACCTCACTGCTGTTGACCCTTCCGCTGGCGATCAGCGCGCTGCTCGTGAACCTCTTCTTCTTTCCAGGCGCCCACCACGTGCTGCTACGCCTGGGACCGGTCACCGCGACCGCCGAGGGCTTGGGATTCGCCCTCGAGATCCTGATCAGGATCATGGCGATTTCCGGGG
>JALYLE010000293.1 GCA_030774375.1 Chloroflexota bacterium
GAGTTGCGGTTTGCCGAGCACGCGGCGAGCGCCTTCGCCCGCGAATGACCCATAGGCTTGGAAGGGCTCAGGTAACCAGCGGAGCCTAGTCACTGACGCGCGGCGAGGCGGGCGAGGAGATCCTCGACCTCCTGCTCCGAGATTGGGGCCGGCGGTTCGTTGGTGAGGTCGATGTAATAGCGCAGCCGCATGACACCTGCGGGCATAGACCCTTGCCGGAACGAGCTGGGGACGATGCGCGGAAACGTATCGTCGACGACATAGACCCGCCGTTCACGGACCTCGAATCGGGGCGACCGGTATTCGACCGAATGTCTCATGTCGTATCCGGCGCGCACCAGCGCATCGGCCAGAGCGCGGGGGTGATGGGATTCCGGCTGTTCGCGGGTTGCAGCGCTAGCCCCACTTAGAGCCTCACCGGGGAGGCCCTCAGCCGCAGCTCACGCGAGACGGGGGAGCTGCTCGCGAACCTCCGCCGCTTCGACAGGCATCGCCAGTCGCTCGTATTCGGCAAGGGCGCGTTCGAAGCCTGCACGGGCCGCGGTCGCATCACCCCGAGCCGCCAGCCGCATCGCCTTCGCATGCTCGATGGTCGGCGGCAGCCAGACGACGCGCAGCGCCTGCGGTCTCGCGCGCTCAATCGCCTCGTCTAACGCATCCCAATCACCAAGCGCCGCAAGGGCCCTGATCAGGACCGCGAACTCGTAGGGTGGCTCCTCGATCGAGGGGATGCGTCCCGTCGCGACAAGGTCGCCCGCCATCTTCCGCGCGGATGCTGTATCGCCGGTACGCAGCGCGCGCTCCGCCTCCCACGCTTCCACGAGCCCCGGCCGTTCCGGGTTCGGCGTAATCCGCTTGACGGCCTCGACCGCGGCGTCGGTCTTGCCGAGCAGCTCGAGCACGAGTGCCGCGACGACGGGACCGGACCTGGTGTACGGGCAATCCATGTCGACCGTCTCTTCGTCGTACGCACGAAGATGCTCCATGGCGACTGGCTCCATCTCCTCGTGGCGTCCCAGGCGGTAGAGCGGCGCCATGAGGAAGTAGCAGGCGTGCATCCGGTCGTGTGCCGCCAGCTCGCGCGCGATCTCCATCGTCTTCCGAGCGATTGCAACCGCACGCTCGAACTCGCCGCCGATGTCCATCACCCGCCCCTCGGCCTGATTCAGGGTCATCACCCGGGTCCGAGGCGCGGCGACGTCATCGACGACCTCCAGCTCCTGGTTGGCGAGCTCCAGGGCCCGCCGGGTGTCGCCTGCTAGCAGCGCGCTCCCGCCCAGCGAACGGAGGGCGAGCACGCCAAGGTCACCGTCCTCCAGGGACCTGGCAATCTCGGCCGCTTCCTCACTGGCACGGACGCGGTCTTCAGGGGCGACAGGGTCGGGCAAACCCTCCGATGACCAGGCCTCTCCCGCCCGGCCGCGAAGACCCAAGAGCCAGCCGCGGGTCGAGGTGTCATGCGTGCGGGCCAGCCCCTCGTCGATGTAGGCGTCGACCGTCGCCCCGGGCGTGCGCTTCGCGAAGCCGCCCCAGTACACGACACAGGCCCGCGCGGCCTTGACGCAGATCCGCGCGATGGCCTCGTCGTCATCGCCAGACCGATGGAGCGCCAGCGCCTGGTCCCAGGCCTCCACGCTCGCCTCTCCGTGGTAGGCGCCGTCGTGGTCGTCGCCGAGCTCTTCATAGATGCGCTTGCGCTCGTCGTCCGTGTCGGCAAGCGCCAGCGCGGCGTGGTGGAGCTCGATGGAACGCTCGATTGCGTTCCGCCGCCTGGCGACGGCGCCAGCAGCGATGAGCACCGGGACCGCTCGGTCGCGAATCAGGCTGCGCCGGTCGGGATCGTCGATCCAGGCGAGGTCGGCGCCATCGGCCAGCAGGGCGGCGCGGTAGTGATGCGCGACCAGCTCGAGCAGGCCCTCGTCCGCCTCGCCGGCGATCGTCTCGAGCCACTCCCCCACCGTCGCGTGCGAGCGCGCGCGGCGCGCGAGCGAGACCGCCCCGTACGCCACATCGTGGATCAGGGCGTGCTTGAAGGCGTATTCCAGCTCGCCGCCAAAGCTCGACACAGGCCTGGCGACGATGAGCCCCTTCCCTTCGAGGGACGCCAGCAGATCCGGGACGGATTCGCCGTTGGTCAGTGCCTCGACGGCTGCCGGCCAGAAGGTGCGGCCAACGACCGCGGCCTCCTGGAGAACGCGCTTCTCGTCGGCGTCAAGACGGTCGATGCGGGCGGAGAGGACGGCCTGGATCGTGTCTGGGAGCCTGGGGGTCGTGGCGAGGTCCTGCAGCTCCCATCCCTCGCCGGTGCGGACGAGGGCGCCTGTCTCGGCCAGCCCGCCGATGAGCTGCTCAAGGAAGAACGGGTTTCCCTCGGCCTGGTCGACGATCCTGGCCTGGATCGCCTCCGGCACCGTATCCCAACCGAGGAGCCCTTCCACCATCCTGCTCGCCTCGCGCTCGGGAAGGGGTCTGAGCGTGATGGAGCTCGAGCCCTCGCGCGCCATGCTGAAGTCGGCGTGATCCTCGGCGAACTCGGGGCGGGCGGTCGCCAGCAGCAGAATCGGTCCTCGTGAGCGAGCGCGGAGCGCGTCCAGGATGTCGAGCAGCTGACCGTCTGCCCAGTGCAGGTCCTCCACGAAGACGATGAGCGGCGCGTCCTCTGCCTGGGCCGTCGCGAAGCGCGGCCACGCCCGCGCGAGCTCCATGGCGACCTTATCCGGGCGCATCGCTTCGACCGGGTTGTTCGGGACATGGAGCCCGGCTGAGGTTGCGAGCGAGAAGTAGGTCTGCTCGACGTCGGCCTCCTGAGTCCCGACCCTGGCGAGCAGCAAGCGGACGCCATCGGCGAGGCGCAGTTGGGCGACATCGGCTGCATCGTCGAGCGAGAATCCGAACGCGCCGCGCACGATCTCGCCCAGCGCCCAGAAGGTGATGCCATCGCCGGCAGAGAGGCATCGGCCACGCAGTACGGTGAGGCCCTTGTGCGCAACTCGGGCCGCTTCGATGAACTCGCGCGCCAGCCGGCTTTTCCCGATTCCCGCCGGACCAAAGACCAGAACCAGCCTTGGCTCGCCTGACTCGACTGCCTCGTCGAGGGCATCGGTCAGGGTTCGGAGCTCCCGGTCGCGGCCGACCATGGGCGCCTGCAGCCGCGCCTGAATCTCGCCTGGCGTGGTCACCCTCCCCGTCACCGCCCAGGCCTGGATCTGGCCGGTTTTGCCCTTCAGCTCCAGACCGAGGGGTTCGTCGAACCGGAACTGGTTGCGCGCCGCTTCGTGGGTCCGTTCGCCGACGAGGATGTCGCGGGGCCCCGCCGCCGCCTCCAGCCGAGCCGCTGTGTTCACCGCGTCGCCGGTGACGATCATCTGGCCCGGCGGACCGCCGATGGGCGCCACCACATCGCCGGTGCAAATGCCGATCCGGATCTGGATCTCGACACCGTGCCGCGCGCTGAAGTCGCGGTTCAGCGTCTCGAGCGTCGAGAGCATGTCGAGCGCGGCGTTGATCGCCCGTTGGGCGTCATCCTCGTGGACGCTCGGCACCCCGAAGACGGCCATGATCGCGTCGCCGATGTACTTCTCGACCGTCCCTCCCCAGCCCTCGATGACGCGGGCCATGGCGCCGAAGTAGGTCGCGAGCAGGACCTGGAGCCGCTCGGGGTCGAGTTGCTCACCTAGCGACGTGGAGCCGACCAGGTCCGCGAATAGGACGGAGACGAGCTTTCGCTCATCGGCGCGGGGGCGTGCGGTCTCGGGCGCAACCACCCGCGAAGTCTAACGGCTCAGTCCAGGCGACCCGAAGAGGCCAGATGTATGGCCATGGCCAGCCTGGGGCGCCAGGAAGGCCGTGACGAGAGGGCCGGATGACGATCTCACGCAGCCTTCGTCTTGC
>JALYLE010000294.1 GCA_030774375.1 Chloroflexota bacterium
GACGAGGGGGCCCTGACCCAGGACGGCAACCGATGGCGCGCCGTGCACGCGATCGACGCGGCCCCCATTCCGGACAGCGTGCAGGCACTCCTGTCGGCCAGGGTCGATGCCCTCGCGCCGGCGGAGCGGCGCGCCCTCCAGGAGGCCGCCGTCATCGGGAAGACCTTCTGGGCGGCACCCGTGGAAGAGGCGGTGGGCTCCGAGGCCGCCGATGCCCTTATCAGCCTGGAGCGCAAGGGCCTGATCTTCGTGCGGCCCACGACCAGCCTGGCCGGGCAGACCGAATACGTCTTCAAGCACGCCCTCGTGCGCGATGTCGCCTATGGGACCCTTCCCAAGGCGCGACGGGCGCGTGCCCACGCCGAGGTTGCGGCCTGGATCGAGAGACTTGCCGCAAGCCGCACCGATGAGTTTGCCGAGCTGATCGCCCATCACTACCTGACGGCCGTGGCGGGTGACGACGCCGACCTCGCCTGGTTCGACGATTCGGAGGCCCGCGATGACCTCCGCCGACGGGCGTTCGCCGCGCTGATCGCAGCGGGCCGCGCGGCCCGTCAGCGCTTCGCCACCGACCGCGCCGCCGAGCTTCACGAGCAGGCACGGGCGCTGGCCGAGTCCGACGTGGAGCGGCTCGACGCGTTCGAGCAGCTTGGCCGTGATCACGAAGTGGCCTTCCATGGAGACGAGGCGATGTCCGCCTTCAACGCCGCTCTGGAGATTGCGCGACGCGATCCGCGTGAGCGCGTGCGGGTCGCCTCTCTGGCTCGACGCGCGGGCACCGTGGTTTCGGTGCGAGCGGGCTCGTTCCGAGATCCGCCCGACTTGGCGAGCGCTGACGCGCTCATCGCCGAGGGGCTCGACGCGGTGGAGGACCGAAGGGAGCGCGCGATGCTGCTCGTCGCCCTGGCCGCCATGGCCGCCAGGTGGCTGTCCGTGCGCGACCGCCCCGATCCGGTACCGATGGAACAGCGCGTCGCCGCCGCCCGCGAGGCGGCCGAGATCGCGGATGACCTTGCCGATCCGACGCTCAGGTTCGTCGCGGCCGACATCCTCACGGACCTCCATACGGTCGCCGGCGAGTACGCCGAGGCATTGCGCGAGACCGAGGAGGCGCTGCCGGCAATCGGGCGCATCTCGTCACGCGCACGACAGTCGTCCGACTATGCCGAGGCCGCGGCCTCGATCTTCGAGTTCGGAAGCGACATGGCCCGGTCGCTCGAGCTCGCCCGCCGGTCCCACGAGCTCGCGCAGGACCTGTCGCCTCACGATCAGATGCATGCCAGCTTCGCGATCATCCGCGCAGCCCATGCCCTCGGCGAGTGGGACGAGGTGGAGCGGATCCTTGAGGAGCACCTCGCCAACCACGAGCTCGAGGCCAACGTCCGCTGCATTGCGATCCAGGGTGGACCGAGCGTCTGTGCCCTCGTCGTCGCGCACCGCGGCGATCAGGAACGGGCGATGCAGCTCGCCCGCCGATCGCGCTTCTGGGGCGACCTCCCGGGCCCAACCGAGGGGCTCGTGGCCGACGCCCTCGTGACGTGCGGAGCCACCGAGGAGGGTCTGGAGCTCGCGCGCGTCGTGCTGCGGGAGGCTCCCCGCTGGCGATGGGTGGAGGCAGCGGTGGCCGCGCTCGATGGCATGGAAGCCACGGCCGCCTGGGACGAGGTGGGCCGCATCATCCCGACTCTCGCGGAGATTCGCCGCGGATATCCGTCGCTGGCCGCCCTAACCGAGCGGGCGCAGGGGCGCGCGCTGCTTGCAGCGGGTGACACGGAAGCGGGGATCGCGGCGCTGCGGGGGGCGATCGCCGGCTTCGATCGGCTCCCGATGCCATTCGAAGCGGCGCGGACGCGCGAGGCGCTGGCCGAGGCTGTCGATGCCGAGGGCAGTGCGCTCCTGCAAGAGGCAGTTACCACCTACCGACGGCTAGGTGCTGCACCGCACCTCGAACGGGCCGAGCAGCGCCTTTCGGAGCTGTAACCAGTACACGCTGAATGGCGGGCCCGACCGGATTCGAACCGGCGATCTCCAGCGTGACAGGCTGGCATGTTTGGCCACTACACCACGGGCCCACGGAGCGACGGCCGGGAGTATAGCAAGGATAGCCGCCCGATCAGCGCTGGCCAACAAGGCTAGACCGATGGGCGCGCCAGCCGCCAGGCGCTGGCCCCGTAAGCAACCGCGGCGCCCAAAAGGACGAGTCCAGCGGCCACCAGCCAGGGCTGGTCGGCCGCTGCGGCGGCGGTGAAGGCGGCCACCCCGAATGACGCCAGCGTTGCCCCAATGAGCGCGGTGAGCGTGACGGTCGCGGTCCTCTCCCACTCCGATCGTCGCCCCACTCTCGCCGCAGCGACGAGCTGCACCACGCCCACGACGCCGATCGCGAGCCCCAGGGAAACGGCGGCTCCGCCAACCGCGGCGGCGTCGATCTGGAGTGTCGGAAGGAGCGAATAGAGCCAGCCGGCCGCTCGCCAGCCGACGAGGATGCCGCTGATGCCGACCAGGAGAGCCAGCATTCCGCCGGTCGCCAGGACGACCCGCGGCCAGCGGTGCCGGTCGCTCGGTAGCGTCACCCCGCTCTCGCCCCGCGCGCCGTCCCGTGAGCGCGAGCGATCAGCGGCCGGGCCGGGCGAGGATCAGCGTCGACGCGGCGAAGGCGGCGATTATGACGCCCAGTGACGCAATCGGGACCGGCTCGTTAGAGCCGCGCTGCAGGACGAGCGCCAGGACCCCGAGGGCGGCGAGCGTGGAGACGGCCGTCACGACGATGGTCGTGAGCCGGGCACGCGCTATATCGGCGAGGAGCGCCAGCGGCGCCGCCACGAGCAGGACAGCCCAGACCAGCAGGCCAGCCCCAGCGATCGTGGGCAGCCGTCCGAGCTCCGAGACATTGGGCGGTGGTGTACCGCCAGCGAAACCACTCCCGGCGGTAAGTCCACTGACAAGTACGAAGGCGCCGAGAATGAGGATGGCCACGCCCAGAACGGCGACGACCAGCGCGGCGATGGAGCCCAGCTCTCCGATGTGCTCGGGCGCCAGCGCATGCACCCGCCGCTTCGGGGCGGCGAGGGCAGAGCGGGTTCGACGATCGTTGCGGACGATCGGTTTGCTGGCCTTCTTCGTCACCACGGGCGCGAGTCACCCTCCTTCCAGAATGCGAGGTCGCAGTTCGGCGGCACGCCGGGCGCAGATTGTAGGTGCTCTCGGCCAGGCGAGCCACCGCAGCGCGAGGCGTGAGAAGCCGCCACTGCAGGCGGAACCGTCAAGGGCGCGGATGCTACGCTTCCGACGCAGACGATCGGCCGACGCACGCCGGATTACCGGGCGCGGCCTCTGTTCCGCGAAAGCCAACCCAACCGGCCGGTGCGGGGCCATGCCACCGGCGCTGCGATCGACGAGGAAGATGCATGACCTTGCCAACCTCAGATGCCGACGCGCGATTCGACCGCGCCATCGATCGCTGGTTCAGGGAGCGGCTCCGCCTCGATCCTGAGGTCGCGACCTACGTGGGCATTCACGAGCACGACGGGCGCCTCGGGTCCGCGTCGCGCGAGGGGATCGAGGAGAGGACGGACTTCTGGCGCTCGACGCTGACCGAGATGGAGCGCGTCGACCCAGGTGAGCTGGCCCCGTCACGGACACTCGATCGGGACTTATTGATCCATGGCGCTCGCCTCGCGCTCTTCGAGCTGACGGAGCGTCGTGCGTGGGCCGGCCGCAGCCATGCCGCCACCGACATCGGCGACGCGCTCTTCCCGATCTTCACGCGGGACTACGCCCCGCTCGAGGAGCGTCTCGAACGGATCGCGGATCGCCTCGAAGCCGCACCCGGCATGATCGATGAGGCGCGCGAGAGGATGACGGACCCGGTTCGCCTGTGGGTCGAGATCGACCTCGAGTCGGGCGCCACGCTCCCCGGCTTCCTGGGCACGATCCTTGCAGCGGCTCGCTCGGAGCGAGCGCCGGACCCGCTCCTCGAGCGGCTGGAGCGCGCCACCCAGGAGGTCCGCTCGTCGCTGAAGGAGCACGACACCTGGCTGCGCGACGTCATCCTGCCCCGCGCCAGCGCCGAGTGGCAGACGGGGCCTGAGCAGTTCGACGAGCTGGTTGGGCTGCGTGAGCTGAGCGCCGACAGCGACGAGATCCTTGCCGTTGGCGAGGAGCTGCTCGCCACGGAGAAGGCGGCGCGCGACGACACCTGCTCCGAGATCGATCCGACGCTGACCCCCGCCGAGGTTGGCGAGCTGGTAAAGAGTGATCACCCCGCAACCTTCGGGGAGGCGCTCGATGAATATCGAAGGGCGATGGATCGCGCCCGTCGCTTCGTCGTCGATCACGACCTGGCCACGCTGCCAGCCGATGATCGGCTACGGGTCATCGAGACGCCCGCCTATCAGCGACATCTGATCCCTTTCGCCGCGTACTACGACCCGCCCCGCTTCGATCCAGAGCCGGCCGGGACCTACATCGTGACGCCCCCCGCGACGCCCGCGATGATGCGTGAGCACACGTACCCAGCAATCAGCAATACGAGCGTCCACGAGGCATACCCGGGGCACCACCTCCAACTCGCCGCCGCGAACACGAACCCAAGTCTCGTCCGCGCCCTCTCGTCAGGAGCCGCCGAATTCGTGGAGGGATGGGCGTTCTACTGCGAGCGGATGATGAAGGAGGCAGGCTTCGACGACGTGCCCAGCCATCGGTACATCCTGCACACCGATGCCATCTGGCGTGCGACGCGCATCATCCTCGACGTGCGCCTCCATCGCGGAGACATCGGCTTCGATGACGCGGTGGAGATGCTCGCTGCCGAGACCGGCTTCGAGCGGCCGGCGGCGCTCGCGGAGGTGAAGCGCTACACGGCCACACCCACGTACCAGCTCAGCTATCTGTTTGGCCGACACCTGATCGAGGGGCTGCGCGACGACGTCAAGCGAGCCGCTGGACCGCAGTTCTCGCTCAAGGGGTTCCACGACACTCTTCTCTACGGCGGGACGATGCCGGTCTCCTACGCGCGCCGGCTCTTCCCGGGCCTCGACCGATGAGCACCATCCACCCACGCCACCTGTCGGCACTCATCCTGGTTCTTGGCCTCTCCGCTTGTGGCGGTCTGGGTGCCAGTCCGACGCCGCGTTTGGCCTGCCCAACCGCCGCGCCGACCGAGAGTCAGGCGAACAGTATCCTGGCTGGCGCGGGTGCGGCAGTGGTCACCACCAACAAGGGGACCTTCACGATTCAGCTCTACGGGAAGCAGGCTCCGATCGCAGCGGCCAATTTCGTGGCACTCGCGCGCTGCGGCTTCTACGAGGGGATCACCTTTCACCGGGTGATCGCTGGCTTTGTGATCCAGGCTGGCGATCCCCAAACGAAGCAGAAC
>JALYLE010000295.1 GCA_030774375.1 Chloroflexota bacterium
GCGGGCGTCCGCACGCTGATCCCGGTCTCGTTGTCCTCGCACACGAAGAGGATTGGCATCGGGAGGCCAATCTGGACCGCGTAGCGAGCGGTGTTGATCGCCGAGAGCGCCGTCGCGTGGTTGGCGCTGGCGTCGCCGAAGGAGCACAGAACGATGGCATCCTCCGGCAGGTCGTTCGGCACCGCCAGACGACGGGCACGGGCAATGGCGAACGCGAGGCCCATCGCCTTGGGCATGTGGCTGGCGATGGTCGACGTCTGGGGAGGGATCCACAGAGGGCGGCTGCCCCACACCTTGTGGCGTCCCTGGGCGATCGGCTCGTCGGAGGAGGCGACGATCCCGAGCAGCGCATCGAAAGCCGGCGTGCTCCCCGGCAGTTGGCGGGCGCGAGCCATGACGAAGCCGCCGGAGCGATAGTGGAGGAAGGCAGGGTCCGTGATCCGCAGCTGGGCGCCGAGCACGGCGTTGTTCTCGTGACCTGCTGAACCGATGGTGTAGAAGCTGCGATTCGTCTTTTTCAGCTCGCGCGCCGCGACGTCCAGCTGGCGGCTGGTCAGCTGGTCCTCGAATAGCGCGATGGCCTGACCTGCCGTCAACGAGGTCCCCTGACGCAGCGGATCGCCCGGGGCGAGGCGGGACTCGGGCGCCGCTTCCGCCCGGCGCGCGTGCTCCAGGAGCGTGTCGAGGGCGGCCTCGACGATCGGGACACGGTCGAAGGTCATGCGGCGTACCGGCGTGGGTCGTCAACGGTTGCGAGAGAGCGCCAGTCTGCGCCGGCGTCGTCGCCATGATAGCCATCGGCCCGGTTTTCAGCCCACTCGTTGCCCCGGCATCCGGCCGTTAGTAAGCCGCCGGTAATGGCGCGGTAAGGCCCCCTGGTGTCTCCTCCGATCTCGGCGCCGCGCCGCCGGCACCCCTCGGTGGCGGGCGCTGCTACACCTCGGAGGATCCTCATGCGCTGGGCCCACCTCACTCGTCCGGGAACCATCCTGTCGTTCCTCGCGCGCCTGATGCCGCCCCTCACAGGGTTCGTCATCGTGGTGACCACGGGAGGTGGGTGGCCCGGCTAGGCCCGCGCCGGCTTCCTGGGCCACGAGACTCTTGCGGCTATTGACCTCCAACTGAGATGAGCACAATGCCTGCGATCGCCAGACCGACGGCAATGATCGCCAGTCGCGGCAGGTGCTCCCGAAGGATGACCCTTGCCAGGATGGTCGTGACAAGTGGATAGAGCCCGGAGAGGGCGGCAGCGAGGCCAACGGGCAGCGCCTGGCCGGCGAGGACGAAGAATGCGTTCCCGCCAAGGTCGCAGACACCGCTCAAAAGGACCGGACGCCAGGAGTCGGTGAGGTCGCCGAGACGCCCGCTGAACCACGCCACGCTGCCCATGAAGGCGACGCCGGCCGCACGGCTCACAACGAGCGCCCAGGTCGGATCCCCCTTCGCGGCCTGGTTGAGGAGCGCGAACCAGGCACCGAATCCCAAGGCCGCAAGACCGCCGAGCGCGAGCGCGCGGGACGGCACCCCGCGCCGCATCGTTCCCGATGCGGCCGCAGCCGCGCCCGCCGTGCACACGACTCCGACGACCTGCAAAGGCGCAATCCTCGCCCCGACGATGAAGCTCGCCGCCAACGGGATGGCGACCGCTCCGGAGCCGGAGATCGCGGCGACGATCCCCATGGCACCCATCGAGAGGCCCTGGAAGAGCGCGGCCGCGCCGATGGCGCCGGCAACGCCGGCGGCAGCCCCCGCCAGCAGGTAACCCACATCCGGCAGGGCGGGGTGAACCACCGCAAGGAGCACGAGGAGGAGCGCAAGGCCGACGGCCTGTACGCCGGCGGTCACGACGATCCCGGTCGCCCGCCGCGTCGCAACGCCGGCGCTGAAATCACCCGCGCCGAATGACACAGCCGACGCGAGCCCCAGGACGACGCCCCCTCCGGTGCCCGCACCTGCCATCCACGGACTCTACCAGCCGGCCCCGCCCAGGCTGCGGTTCCCGCGGTTCTCCCGGCTCGACTCTGCGGAATCAGCGGCCGAAGCCGCAACGCAAGGCGGAAACCGGCTTGACATCCAAACGCGCCAGACGGCACAGTGCGCGCACCATCGCGGGCCCCTCCCGCGGTCGACGGTGTCTCCTGAGGAGTTCGTGGCCGCCGAACCGATGACCTCCGCCCAGAGCAGACGGCCAGATCCGGCGCCCCCGCCGGCGGACCGACCTTCCGCGAGCGCCGCATCAGCCGTCCGGCTTGAGCATGTCACCAAGCACTTTGGCGAGACGGTCGCGGTCGCGGGAATCGATCTCGAGATCGCAGATGGCGAGTTCTTCTCGATGCTCGGTCCCTCGGGATCCGGGAAGACAACCACGCTGCGGATGATCGCCGGCTTCGAGCGCCCGACCGAGGGTCGCATCCTGCTGCACGACCGCGAGGTGACCGGTGTCCCGCCCTTCGATCGTGACGTCAACACGGTCTTCCAGGATTACACCCTCTTCCCGCACATGAGCGTCGGGGAGAACGTCGGCTATGGGCTCATGGTCCGCAAGGTCGCCTCAGCCGAGCGGCGCGAGCGGGTCGCCGCGGCCCTTCGCATGGTCCGCCTGGAGGGCTACGACGCGCGCCGACCTGCCCAGCTCTCCGGGGGCCAGCGCCAGCGCGTGGCGCTGGCGCGGGCGCTCATCAACCGTCCCCGCGTGCTGCTCCTGGACGAGCCGCTCGGCGCGCTGGATCTCAAGCTCCGGGAGGAGATGCAGATCGAGCTGAAGGGGATCCAGCAGCAGGTCGGCATCACATTCATCTACGTGACCCACGACCAGGAGGAGGCGCTCACCATGAGCGACCGGCTGGCCCTGTTCAATGCCGGCCGCATCGAACAGATCGGCTCACCGGCCGAGGTCTACGAGCGACCGACGACGCCCTTCGTGGCTGGCTTTGTTGGGACCTCGAACCTGCTCACGGGCCAAGCGGCACGCACGGTCATCGGTGAGGACGGAACGTTCACGGTTCGGCCGGAGAAGATCCGGATGCAGGAGCCGGGGGAGCCGGTGGCTGATGACGAGCTTTCGGCGTTGGGCCAGATCCGTGATGTCGTCTACCTTGGATCCGACACCCGCTTCGTGGTCCAACTGAACGAGGGGGGCACGCTGGTCGTGACCCAGCAAAATCTGGAGACCTCCTCGATGGAGGTCCTGGCAGCGCGAGGGCGGGATGTGCGGCTTGCCTGGAAACGCCGACACGTGCTGGCCCTGGCGGGTAACTGACGGCGGGGGCGAGGGTAGGAGGAACCACACGAACCGATGACAAGACTGCGCATTACGTCGCTGCTATCAGGGCTTGTGCTCGTCGTTACCGCCTGTAGCGGCGGAGGAGGGGGATCCGGGGGCGCCAGCCCAAGCGGGACGCCCGCGCCGTCATATCCGCAGGCGATCGGTGCCCTCGAGGACGAGCTCGACCTCGTCGCCTGGATCAGCTACACGGAGGATGGCAGCAATAGCAAGGACGTCGACTGGGTCCACCCGTTCGAAGCTTCGGTGGGTGGGAAGTGCACGGTTAAGGCAAAGACCGCAGGCACGTCAAATGAGATGAAGGACTTGATCGACACCGGGAACTGGGACGGCGTCTCGGCCTCCGGGAACCTTTCAGGGCGCCTCGTGGCAGCCGGCCAGGCGGCGCCGGTCAATGTCGACCTCGTCCCCAACTACAAGGACATCTTCCCCGCGCTCAAGGACCAGCCGTACAACACGTTCGGCGGGGTCCATTACGGCATTCCGCACGGCCGGGGCGCCAACCTCCTCGCCTGGCGCAGCGACCTGATCACCGGGAACCAGGACAGCTGGGGCGTCATGTTCGACCCGAACTCTCCTGGCAAAGGCAAGCTCTCGGTCTACGACGATCCGATCTACATCGCCGATGCGGCCAACTACCTGGCGACTGCCCAGCCCGATCTGGGGATCAAGAACCGGTACGAGC
>JALYLE010000296.1 GCA_030774375.1 Chloroflexota bacterium
CCGCCAGATCGAGCAACTCGACGGCATCGGTCACGAACCAAGGGAGGTGGCTCTCCGGTAGCCACTCGCGGACATCCGGCGGCATCAGAAACGTCTGCTCGCGATCACACGCCGCCTTGAGGCAGGACGAGCGGCCGGCACACCCACCAGCTGGCTGTCCCTTCTCGCGCAAAGATGGCATGAACTGCTGGGCCTCCTTCGGCTCGACGCGAGATGGTTCGCGTGGTGGCAAAGTGCCGGAACGCGGAGGAGGCCCTGATGGCGATCGTAGCCGGGTTTGACGTGCATCGCAGGCAGATCACATTCGACGCGCTGGATACCGAAACCGGGGAGGTGAGCCGGGGACGGATCGATGCGACGCCGGCGGCGGTCGGGGCCTGGGTCAGACGCTTCAGAGGGCGCGGCGTGCGGGTCGCGGTCGAGGCGTGCACCGGCTGGTTGTTCGTGTGTGACGCGCTCGTTAGCGCGGGCGCTGAGCCGCATCTCGCTGAGCCGGTCGAGACGCGCGCGTTGCGCGGTCGCAAGCGCCGGGCCAAGACCGATCGCGAGGACGCGCGGTGGCTGCGCGAGCTGCTCGCCGATGGCCGGCTGCCGGAGTCCTGGATCCCGCCCGAACACGTCCGTCAATGGCGCTCGCGCGCGCGGCTGCGGCACACGTTGATCGACGAGCGCACGCAATGGATGCAGCGCATCCAGGCGACACTGTTTCACCACGGCGTCAGCGGCACCCCGGAGCGCCTGCGCACCGACAGCGGCCGCGCGTTCCTCGAGCGTCTGCAGCTGCCGGCGGACGCGCGCGAACGGATCGAGATCGCCTTGGCGATGGTCGACGCGATCGAGCAGCGGATCGCGCCGCTGGAGCGCGAGCTGCGCCAACTCGCGCGCCGCCAGACCGGCTGCCAGGCGCTGATGAGGCTCTACGGGATGGGCGAGCTGACCTCGCTGATCACGCTGTGCGAGCTCGGCGACGTGCAGCGCCTTTCGGCGTCGCGCAAGGCGGTCCGGATGGCCGGGATCGACATCGGCGTGCATCGCTCTGACCGCCGCGCCCGGGTCGGCAAGCTCAATCGCCAGGGCTCCCCGCACCTGCGCTGGGCGCTCTATGAAGCCGCCCTGTCGGCGTGTCGGCCCAGCAGTCCCGACCACGCCGACTACCTCGCGCTCAAGGCCCGCGGGCTCAGCCACCCCCGCGCCTCTCTGACGATCGCGCGCAAGCTCGCGCGGCGCTCCTTCCACGTGCTGCGCGAGCTCGGCCCCGCCGCCCTGGAACCCGTCCCCCCCCCCGCTGAACACCGCCACGTCGGCTCCGTTCACGCCCACCACTCCTCGATGACTTCCACGCTTCCGGCCAGCTCCCGCAAGTGCTGCGGCACCCGCCCTCGGGCGGCGGCCCAACAAAGACCGAGCGGCCGGAGTCACTCCACCCGGACTGACCCATCAACCATCACGTCACCGACCACCAGGTCGCGGACCCAGATAAGGCCGGGCATCCACGGAGCCGACCAACCCACCACCGAACACAACCACTCCCCGCCACGGCACTTGACACGGGCCCCAGTTCAGATAAGCAGCACTTCCGCCGATAGGCATGATTCGGCCATGCTCATCAAGCCGCTTCGCACCTACGATTCCCCAGATGTCGGTGACTACCTAGCCCGGATCGTTCACGAGTCTGGTGATGTGGCTGTGCGCGGCGGATTTCGGTGATGGTCGTCGCGTGAGTCGCGGTGGAGCACGTCGTTGGGCGTGTCGGGACGCTTCCGCGGAAGCGCGGCTGGCCGTTTGGGCCGGTCGCGGGCAGGCTTCGCGGGGCGCGTGGCGCCCGGTGTCAGCTTGGTCGTCGCGGGGTGCGGGCGGGCCAGGTCAGGCCGGCGCGGGGAGCGCTTTGAGGCGCGCGAAGGCGGCGGCGAGCTCTGCGGCCCAGGGCCAGGAGCGCGGGAGGCGCAGTGTGGCGGTGCGGGCGTGGAAGGCGAGGCGGGCGGCGACGTGCAGCAGTCGGTAGCGCAGGCGTTTGGGCTCGCAGCGGGCGAGCTCGCCGGTCAGCAGCAGTCGTTGGGTCCAGACGATCAGGTCGTGCGCGAGCCCGACGAGCTCCAGCCAGACGCGGTTGTGCTCGAAGTCCCGAAACGGCAAGTTGCGCAGGCCGGTGTCCTTGTCGTTGCGGATGTGATCCTCGACGCGGGCGCGAGCGCGGTGGTCACGCTCGACTTGGGCGATCTCGCTGCCGGACTGGTCGGTGAGGATCGCTTGGAAGCAGTGGCCGTTGAGGTCGGTGAACGTCAGCTGCGCGCCGGGATGCGCGCGCTCGCGGCGAACCAGGACGCGCGTGCCCGACGGCCAGCTGCTGAGGTCGAGTTGTTCGGTGATCTCGCAGACGTGCCCGTTGGGGCGGTCGCTGCCGTCCTGATCGATCGCCGCAACCCAGCGTTGATCGGGGATCTGCAGGATCGCGTCGCGGACTGTCTCGGTCAGGTCATAGCCGACCGAGAAGCCAATCCGTGCCTCCCGCGCCCAGTCCAGCAGCTCGTGGCTGGCGCCGGCGCTGTCGACGCGCAGCAGCAACTCGATGCTCTCGATGTGCTCGGCGGGGATCTGCTGCAGGGCCTGCTCGGCGACCGCGATCTGATCAGCGGCGGTGTTCGCGCCGGCGTTGCCCGGGCGCAGTTCGCCGGCCAACGCCTCGCCGGTCTCATCCGCGTAGGCCAGCATCGGGTGAAAGCCGAAGCCGCCCTTGAAGTTGCCTGCGGCACCCTCCTTGTCGGAATGGCTGCCCAGCAGCGTGGCGTCCAAGTCGATCGTCAACCGGCTCGGCGCTGCGGCCAGCTTCCAGACACGGGCGCGGGCACGGGCGTGCGCGGCGCGCAGGCACTCCAGGCCGTTGGGGTCGCTGGCGATCTGATCGATCACCCTGAACGCCGTCGACGTCGACGCCACGTCGCCGAACAGGACGGCCTGATCGCCGAGCGCGCCGATGTCAGCCACGCAGTCGCCGCCGTCGGCGAGCATCACCGCGAGGTCTCGGATCACGCGGCCACGGTCATGGCTACCGGCCCGCAACTGCAGCCCCGCCAGCTCGGCCGACAGCGCCCTCGTCAGCCCGCTCTTGTCAGCGACCCGGGACAGCAACGCGCTGCCCGCGTGCGACACCAACCCGTCTCCGTCCGCCGTGACTTCTACCGTTATCCGGCGCCCATCGTGCGTCACCTTCATGGTGATCCTCCCGAGTCGGTCCTTCAGGCCTCGACAACCAGAAGAATCCCTGCTCAGGCGGACAGTCAAGCGGCCCCGACCATCGGGGCCGCTGCTGCTTCATGCCCGATCCGGGCTAATCAGGCCTACATCCTCGCGCCAATTGCGCGACACCTACGCGCTCGACTGGGAGCCAATAAAGGGGGCGATTTGCAGGCGCTTCCGGGCCTGTTCGAGTGTTCGGAGCATCTGTCTGAAAATCGTGGTGTCCCCGGTTCGAGTCCGGGTCTCGCCACTCGAAAACCTCATGCCGTCGCGATGTTCTTCTTTCTGGAGCGGCTCTTTCGGTGCCGCCGATTGGGTACCCAATCGGGTTCCTGGTACCCGACGTAATTGTTGTTAGAGACCGCAAGCTCAGTGTTCATCGGCGTCTCGGGCTTGTTAGAGACGAAGTAACCACGATTCCCTGTCGTCGTCGCCGTGGCGACGGCTTCTCCGGCAAGAGCTGGGATTCGACTCTCTCGTCGGCGACGACGCTCCGCATCCACGCGGGGCGGAGCGAAGCGGCGCTATCGCCGGTACGACCACGAGCGAGCTCTCACACCACGACCTGGGACCTGACCTCTCAGCGGCGAGCTGACGAGTCAGCGCCGAAGTCGACGCCCGCGTCTGCAGCCAACTCGGTGATCGCGCATTGCCAGCGGTGTTATCCAGGTCAGGGGTGTGGCCGTCGGCCAGACTTGCGGCATCAGTCAGGCCGACCGTGGCTTCTGAAGATCAGCTCTTCACGAGCTGGCCGACATGGCCGGCTCACATCAGCCCCCGGCATAGCACCCCTCATGTCCAGGGCGCATCGAACGACGCGCCGC
>JALYLE010000297.1 GCA_030774375.1 Chloroflexota bacterium
GACGTAGAGGATCCGGACACTCCCCGGGCGGCCGCTTCGCCTGCCGCCGGATTTGTGCGCGGTCATCGGCGCGGGGTGGGGATCGGTGAAGCAGCGGTCCAGGCACCAGAGGAACGCGGCGAGGGTCTTGCCGCTCCCGGTTGGGGCGTGAAGCAGGGTGTGGCGCCCAGCGCTGATCGCTCGCCAGCCGATCTCCTGCGCTCTGGTCGGGGCGGCAAATGCCTCGGTGAACCAGGCGCGTGTCGGCTCGGAGAAGGCGGCCAAGGGGTCGGCGGCGGAGGCGCGGGTCACGGCGCTATTGAGTCTAACGGTCTCCCCCACCAGAACCTGTCAGGTGGAACTTGCTACCCGGCTGAAGCCGCACGATTTCGACCGATGCGGCCCAGGTGCGTGTCGCCGAAGGCGGTAGGGTACTTGAGCCCGAACCCTGATGTCCGGTCCATGCCGATGTGGGCCACGAGGATCGCGCCAGCGAGCACGAGCGGTTGTGACCCGGCCAGGAACCCGATCCCGAGCGCCCCAAGCGCGACGACCAGGTTATGAACCGCGTTGTAGGTGATCGCGCCGATCCGAGGGCCAGCTAGGTATCCAATCACCGAAAGATCCGGTGCAAGGAGCGCGGGGAGCACCCAGATCACGCTCCCACCCTGCGCCACCCACACCACGAAACCGGTCACCAGGATCGCCAGGTACTCGGCGCGCAGAATGATGCCGACCATGCCGCTAACGGCGTTGCCGCCGCCTCCGTGCGGTCTGTGCCGGGATGCTAATCGGTAGACTCCGGGCGTGCCGGACAATCCCGCCCAGGACGCGTCGGATACGCAGCCGAGCTGGCCGGTCCAGGACTGGCGCGTCCTGCTGGCGATCTACTCGGTCACCTCCCTCATCGAGGCGATCGGGGTCAGCCAGATCTTCGCCTTCCTCCCCGCCCGCCTCCGCGAGATAGGCCTCCCGCAGGGCGACGTCGCGGCCTTCACCGGGATCTTCACCGCGCTGATCTTCGTGGTCGGCATCTTCCTGGTCCCCTTCTGGGGGGTCTGGGCAGACAAGATCAGCCGGCGCGCGGTCATCGTCCGCAGCGCGGTGGTGGAAGCAGTTGTCTTCGGCGCCGTTGCGCTCGCCGCCGAGCCGTGGCAGCTGGCCGCTGCGCTGCTCCTGACCGGACTCCAGTTGGGCAATACCGGGGTGATGCTCGCTGCGCTCCGCGACGTGAGCCCCACACATCGGGTCGGCACCATGAGCGCGATCTTCAGCGCGACCGGTCCCGTCGGATTCGCGGTCGGCCCGGCGATCGGCGGCGTGATGGTCGACGGGCTGCACCTGCCACTGGTTGCGGTCTTCTGGAGCTCATCGGTCCTGTCGGTGGCGGTGATTGCGCTCCTGATGCTCGGGTCCCGCGAGGTGCGGCCGGCCGTCGTCCCGCGCGGCGGCACCTTCGAGCTGGCGATGGTCGCCGTCCGCGGCGCACTCACCGATCCGGCGGTGCGCCGCGTGTTCACGATCTTCGGGGTTGCCATCCTCGGGAACCTGATGACGCGCCCCTACGTTCCCCTCCTCGTCGAGCGGATCACCGGTAGCGGTGAGGGCCTGGCGAGCGGGATCGCGCTCGTCGTCGGAACCGCCGCGCTGATCGGGGCGCTCGCCTCGCCGCTTTCCGGCCCGCTGGGCGATCGGCTGGGGCTGCGGACCGTGCTCGTCGGAGCACTGGTCCTGGGCGGCCTCTCGGTGGCCCCGATGCCCCTCGCGCCCAGCGTCGTCGGCCTGGCGGGACTGTCGATCGTCTACGCCGCGGCCTTCGCCACGGTGCAGGCGATGGTCTTTGGCCTGCTCGCCATACAGGTGCCGCCCGAGCGCCGGTCCGCGACGTTGAACCTGGTGCTGCTCCCGCTCTACGTGGCGGGGATCATCGGGCCCAGCCTCGCCGCCGGCTTTGCGGCGACAGTTGGCGTGCCGGCCGTGTACCCGGTGGCGGGCGCCATCATGATTGCCAGTGCCGTGATCGTCTCAGGGCTCGTTCGCGCCACGCGACCGGAACCCTGACCGACGTGCTACGCGTCCGGCCGCACTCGGCTCATGATGGCGAGGAGGTTGCGATCCGGGTCGCGGAAGAACGCCATCCACTCTTCGGTTCCGTCCTCGTGCGTGTGGATCAGATGCGGGGCTCCCTCGAACTCGACGCCGCGGGACGAGAGCTCATCCTGCGCTGAGCCGATCTCAGGAACACTGAAATAGAGACTCGTCGCGGAGGGCGGACGGGGTGCCTCGCGAGCGGCAGTCAGGAAGAGCCGGGTCCCAGCGCAGTCGAAGAAGGTCAGGTCTCCGAACGTGTAGAGGTGCACCAGGCCAAGGACGTCGCGGTAGAAGGCGGTCGATCGCTCGACGTCACTGATCGGCATCGAGATCTGGCCGAGCGCACCGAGGGCCAGCGAGGTGGGCATGGATGCGGGTCTCCTCTCATGGCGCAGGCTGTCGGCGGGAATGCCGGGCCAGGCACGGAGGCTGGCTCGCCCGTCGAGACCGAGCTTGCCGGTCACATTCCCGAGGTGAAATTTCACGGCGTCGCGGCTCGTGCCGCGGCGGCGCGCGATCTCGCCGTTACCCATCCCGTGACGCACCATGTCGGCCACCGACCACTCGGCCGGGGTCAGCTGATCAGGGTGGGGCGGCCGTCCGCGACGCTTGGCTGCCATCGAGCGAGAAGGATAGCTGCGGATCTAGCGAATTACCCTCCCCCATCTGGTCCGGCGCGTTCAGGCGTGGCGCCAGACTCGCCAGAGGGCTCCGGAATCGCTCAACGCGTCACCGTGAACCAGGAAGAAGCTCGCCGGGCCGCCCTCTCGGATCGTCCCCGCGTCGCGCTCGCCAAGCAGCTCACCGCCGCGCCAGGTCACCGCGGCGAGCGCCTCGACCGGGGCCAGGCCGGCTGCCACCAGCGACTGGAACTCCCACGGCAGATGATTTGCCCGAGGTGAGCCACCCCCGAAGTCGCTGCCGGCCGCGATCTTCACGCCGGCGCTGCGCGCAAGGCGAATGCTCGCCTCGGCGTCCTCGAGCTGGCCTCGGAGCGCAGCCGCGCGGCCGGCGAAGCGCCCCGATCGGGTCGTGGCGGTGAACGTCAGCCAGGAGCGCAGCA
>JALYLE010000298.1 GCA_030774375.1 Chloroflexota bacterium
GCCTCCGGACGGCTGATAGCCTCCCGGCCGTGAAGGACATCGGCCTCGTGGGCCTGCCGTTCAGTGGGAAGTCCACGCTGTTCACGGCGCTCACGCGCGCGGGCGCGGCCGGCGGGCAGGCGAACCAAGCGGTCGTGCCGGTGCCGGATCCACGGCTGAGCGTGCTGACGAAGATGGAGCGGAGCGCGAAGACCGTTGCTGCGCAGGTGCGGTTCGTGGACGTGCCGGGCGGTACATCCAGCGCACAGGGCATCGCGAAGCTGCGAGAGGCTGAGGCGCTGGCGGTGGTCGTGCGGTGTTTCGGCGGGAACGCGACGCCGGCCGCCGAGCTCGCGAACGTGCACGCGGAGCTGCTGCTGGCAGACCTCGCCGTCATCGACTCCGCGCTCGAGCGGGCCGAGAAGCGCGCGAAGGGGAAGGGCTCTGCGGAGGTCGACGCCCTGCGGCGGGCGCACGATGCATTGTCGGCCGAGATCCCGCTGCGCGAGGCGAAGCTCGAGACGTCCGATGCCGAACACCTGCGAGGGATCGCGCCGCTCACGATGAAGCCGTTCGTGGTGGTCGCGAACCTCGAGGAGGGGACCGACGTCCCAGCGGAGCTACCGGGCGACGCGGTCGGCGTGTACGCCTCGATCGAGGCCGAGACCGCCGAGATGGACCCCGGGGAGGCGCGCGCGCTGCTGGAGGAGTTCGGCGTGTCGGAGCCCGGCTTGGATCGCGTGATCGCGGCCAGCTACTCGGCGATCGACCTCATCACGTTCCTCACGACCGGCGAGGACGAGACCCGGGCGTGGGAGGTGCGCCGCGGCGCGAAGGCCCCCGAGGCCGCCGGCGTGATCCACACCGACCTCGAGCGTGGGTTCATCCGCGCCGAGGTGATCGGCTACGAGGATCTGGTGGCCGCAGGCTCCATGGAGCAGGCGAAGGCCGCCGGCAAGATCCGCGTGGAGGGCAAGGACTACGAGGTCGCCGAGGGCGACATCCTGCACGTGCGGTTCGCCGTGTAGCTACGCGGGCGTGGGCATCGAATGCGGCACGCCGATGCCGGCGTCGGTGCAGCCCATACCCGCGATGACCCACCACTCGTCCCCAGCCTGCCGCAGGTGGAGCCAGGCCACGACGGAACCGTCCCGAACCACACGCCAGACGAGAACCGCCGACGACCCCTCGGGGTAGCCGGCAGGCTCGACGACATCGGTCGGGAGAACGCCGGTCACGGCGTGGATCGCATCCTTCGCAGAGGCAGAGAACTCCTGTGTCAGCGAGATCCCAGACTCCTGACCAGTGCACTGGAGCGTGGTCGGGATCCATATCCCGTCTGGATCCACCACCTCGAGCGATGGGGCATCGCCGGCGACACCGTTCGGTTCTCCTGGACCGGAGTAGCAGGCCACGCGCCACGTTCCCGCACCCATCTCTCTTACGATGCCGTTCCTCGGATCCTGACTCCCGCTGAGGTACGCCGAACGATCGATCGTCGACTCGAAGATCACGCCGAGTTCGTCACCGGAGCCCGGGGCTTCCACGAGGATGTGCACTCCATCGGGTTGTGGCCGGACGGTCGGGGTCTCCACTTCGGCAACGCCATCGGTGCATCGAACGACTGCCACGTCAGGAGCCGGCGCAGCCGTCGGCCCACTCACGACTCCTTCTCCGAGGCCGGAGCCGGCGCAGGACTCGAGGTCGACGGACCACGCTCCACCCGAGGCAGCGAGCTCCTGGAACTGCAGAGTGGCGATGACGGATCCGTCCCGGACCACCACGGGATGCGGTCCGTCCTTGAAGCCGGGTCCGTCGGGGTAGCCGGCATCCCGGACCGTGTCGGTCGGCAGGAGTCCGGGGATCGCCGCGGCCGTGTCGGCGATCATGGTTTCCCACGTTTGATCGGAGCCCGGGACCGAGCCCGTCACGTCGATCGTCGTCGTGGTCGTCGAGTCACATCCGATCACGGGCTCGGCGTACAGCCCATCGGGATCGACGACCGTGAAGGCCGCGACCCGGGGCGTGCCGATGTCCGACGGCACGATGCCGCCACGCGCGCCCGCGTAGCAGCCCACGCTCCACGAGCCAGGAGCGATCGCGATGCCGCGAGAGCCGTCCTCCTGCGGGTCCAGGCCGACGCCCGCGAAATCCTCGGCGTTGGAACCGGTGACGATGTCGGCGCCGGAGACGTCTGCGCTCGCGTCCACCGCGATGTGGATCCCGTCGGACTCTGCTCGCACAGTCCCCGAGTCCAACGTTGCGTTGTTCGGTGTGCATGTGAGGTGTAACACGTCCGGCACCTGGTCCTCGCGTGGAGCGACCTCGATGCCGAAGAAGTAGTGCGCGGACCCGTCGTCCCACTTCGCGTCAAGCGTCCACACATAGCGCCCTGGGGTCGAGGGAGTAACCGGTTCACTCGTCAGCGCCAGAACGTGGGTTGGAGCCTTCTCGCCGTTCGGCAAGAGGGTCGCGAGGTGTCCGATGTTTCCGTCCCCCGTCAACGTGACCGGCGTTCCCTCCGGCACGAGGAGATACTCCGAAACTGGCGGGTAGAACGAGAAGTCAGCGGTACCCCCCACGCAATTCCCGTCGGAGCCACACCACTCGTATGTCTCGCGCACCCCGTGCTGCGCACCATCGCCCGACGACAACGTGGCGGCGGGATTCCCGTCGTTGCTCGACAGATCGAGAACAACCGAGACCACGTCAGACGAGGGCGTGGGTTCGGTCCCGGTCGTAGTCGTGGTCCCGAATGCACGCCAGGCGAACGCGCCGGCGGCGATGAACACCGCGAAGGCCACGACGCCGGCGACCAGCCGCTGTCGCCCGTCGTTCGGCAGCTCGCGTCGAGGTCCGGCCTCCGCGCGCTCGCGGACGCCGGCGGGCATCTGCTCGCGGCGGAGCTTCTTCAGCTCGTCCTGCCAGCGTTCGGGCATCAGACCTCCTCGGCGCCGAGCAGCTCGCGCAGGCGCGTGCGGCCGCGGTGCAGGTGCACACGGACGGTGGGGGCGGCGATGCCCATGCGGCGCGCGACCTCGTCGACGGGCAGGTCGGCCTCGTACCGCAACACGATGGCGGCCCGCTGGTTCGGGCTGAGCTGGCGCAGCGCGCGCAGTAGCTCGCCCGTACCGGCGGGGTCCTCGACGCCGGCATCCACGGCGACCCCGCGCCGCACGTCGCGCTTCAGCTCGTCGCGCGCGATGCGGAACGCGGTCCGGTAGATCCATGCGATCGGGTCGCGGATGCCGGGGGCGTGTTGCAGCGCGCGAGCAAACGCCTCGGCGACGGCCTCCTCCGCGATGTCACGGCGGCCGCCGGTGAACGCGACCATCGTGCGCCAGAGTCCCGGGCCGTCCTCACGGAACAGCCGGTCGAAGTCGTGCTCGCGTTCCACCGGAGCCCCGACGTCCTCCATCCGCTGCATCATCGTCGCCACATCCATCGCCTGCATCCCGGGGATAGAGGGCTCGGCAGGTCCGGGCGTTTACGACGCGCCTAGAATCCGCCCATGGGCGACAGCTACCGGATCGGGGAGGCGGCCGAGATCCTGGGCGTCAGGGTGGAGACCCTCCGACGGTGGGAGCGCGACGGCAAGCTGCGGACCACCCGCACCTCGGGGAAGCAGCGCCGGGTGCCGGCCGCCGAGGTGGCGCGCCTGATCGCCGGCAAACAGCAGAGGCAGCCGATCGCGGCCGCGAGCGCCCGCAACCGCTTCCCCGGCATCATCACCGACGTGAAGGTGGACGGCCTCGCCGCCACGGTGGAGATCCAGGCCGGCCCGAACCGCGTCCTAGCGTTCATCACGCGCGAGGCCGCCGAGGAGATGGGTCTTCGGCCCGGCATGGAGGCCGTCGCCACGGTGAAGGCCACCAGCGTGATGGTGAACCTGCCCGAGTAGTCTGCGTCAGCCCTCGACGCCGATCATCACGTCGGTCGCCTTGACGATCACCGTCACG
>JALYLE010000299.1 GCA_030774375.1 Chloroflexota bacterium
CGTCAGGCCGAAGCAGCGGACCAGCGCCAGCATGCCGAAGACGCCCAAGTTGAAGGTGAGCAGCCCGACCATCGGGTGCAGCACCTCGTGGGCGGCTGCATCACCGAAGAGCCAGCCGGCGGCAAAGATGAGCTCGATGTGCACCAGGTTGGTCAGCCAGATGACCGCCAGCCCCACGGCCAGCCAGGCCGTCTTGCGACGAACGGACCCCCGCACCACTGCAAGGAGCGCGAGCCCGACGATCCCAAAGCCGACGAGCCCGTTCACTCCCGCGCAGGCGGCACCGATGCTGAGCAGAAAGCTGCCGCCGGCGTGCTGGATGCGGAAGAGCCCCTCGGTGCCGATGGACTCGGCGATCGGGATCGGCACCGAGACCATCTCGAGCATCGATATGGTTGCCTCGGTGAAGCGCCCCATCCAGTCGCCCAGGAGCGGGAGGTATGGAATCGGCCAGGCCAGCAGCAGGTAGCCGATAGGGACGCGAAGCTCCCAGGCGCGGCGCACGCCGTACATGGAGGTGATCGCGCCGGCGACGAAGATGGGGAGGCTGAGCAGGTCGACGCGCGCCAGCCACAGCTGAACCGATGTCGGGACTACCAGCACGACCGCCGCGGCGACGGCCATCAACATGATGCCGACGAGGCGGCCGCTTATGAAGTCGAGGCGGAGCTCGGGCGCTGAGGGACGGTCGCCCCGGCCGATGAGGCGAGCCCAGGCCAGGAGCACGGCGACCAGCGGCACGACCGCCAGATACGCCAGCGGCTGCTGCGACGTCAGGCTCCGTAACAGCGAGCCGAGGGAGTAGTTGTAGGCGGCCAACGTGGCGCAAACGACGATGAGCGCGCCGAGCGAGACGCTCGGCACGCGCCATCGGAGTCGTGGCGTGGCCGAGATGACGGTTATGCGGTCACACCGGCACTGGACGCATCGCCCTATCGACGCCTGGCGCTCTTCAACCGGCCAGCGTGTTGTTTGGGGCGAGCCGCATCCGGCGGCCGACGAACCAGGCCGCACCGATGCCGCCCCGTGCCGAGCAGCAGGATCGAGAACCGCGACTCCGGGATCTCGCCTGGAGCGTCGATGGCGGCTCCACCGACCGCGACGCTCTGGGCACGAGTTGAACCCGTGTCTCAGTAGCTGCGATCATCCGCGTACAGGCTGGCTGGTACATCGCGAGACCTCTCCTCGTCGCTTAGGCACGAGTAAGTAACCCGCGGTGTTGACATTTGTCAACATCTATTTTCTTTCTGGCTGCTCGAGGCGACCCACTTGTCACCGTCGCTTGCGGGCGTGTCGTGTGGTGTAACGTCGCGATGACGGCTCCTCCCCAACGGCTGACGAGTTGTGACGGGCTGAGGAGCTGCTAAAGGCTCCTCAGCCTTCGCCCGGCAAGCCGCTGAAGGGCCGCGCCCGACGGCCAATAGTCCGAGTCCGCCACTGCGGTCATGCCGCACCGGGCGGTCGAGCGGGCGGGTGTGGCAGGGACGCATGCCACAGGAACTGTGGACATGCGGCTGCGGGAGATCAACGAGCGTTGGATCGCTTCTGCGGACACGCCCGACGGACCCCTCGGCCTGGGCGATATGGGGATCGACGTCATCGGGGGTGACCCGCTCGACCTAGGCGCGGGTGACGCGCCGATCGTCGCGCGCGCGATCATGCGACGACCTCAATGCCCCGGTCCGTTCGAAGACGGGCGACGCGGACTGTTCGACAAGGTCGTTCCCGCACCGGCTAGTCCTCTTGAGCCTCCGACCTCAGAGCGCGCCCTTGTGGTCGACGGGCGACGCCGATGTGGCCGAGCGTCAGGCCGATCGGGATCGCGGCGGGTAGGTACTTGCGAGGACACGGTTACCGCCAGCAACGCTCCCATGAAGGCTGGCATGAAGTCGGCGTACACGACGCCATATACGACGACCCAACCCCAGCGGCGATGGCGACCCATCGAGCTATACGTTCTACCGTGCCCAGCTCCCGTCGTCCGCGAGACTGCATTGCGGAAGCCTACGCCGGTTTTTGTCCGGGCCCGGTTACAGCAATTGGTCGGGTATCTCCGCGATTCAGCGACACGGAAAATAGGTCCACTTCCGCGGCTGATCGTCCCCCGCGCCGGCCATGGTGTCCGTGGTTGCCCACGTTGCAGCAGCGACGATCCGCGAGGTTCTTCGAGGCGCCGATGCTCGCAGCGGCCATGGGACAAGAGGGGGAGGGCCGGTCCGACAGCGCTCGTCGCGCCGGCTGCCCCGGACTATGACCCTCACCCTTGATTCCAGCGTACCGCCCGCCATGGGCACGGCT
>JALYLE010000300.1 GCA_030774375.1 Chloroflexota bacterium
TCGAGCTGGTGGGCGGGGCGCTAACCTCGTCGCGGTGAGCAGCCGGGTGATCGTCCCACACCGGGGGCTCGAGGCCGCGAAGACGCGCCTCGCCTCCGTCCTCTCCCCGGCCGAGCGCGGCGAGCTCGCCGCCGACCTCCTGCGGCGCGTGCTGCGCACCGTTCGCGAGGCGATCGCCGACGTGGTCGTCATCTCGCCGTCGGAGGCGCTCGCGGACCTGGTCGAGCCGCTCGGGGCGCGTCTCGTGGTGCAACGCGGGATGGGCCTCAACGACGGCCTCGAGCAGGCACGCGGGGAGGCACTCGCCGATGGGATCCGGACGCTCGCCGTGCTGCACGGGGATCTTCCCGACCTGCTTGTCGCAGACGTCCGAGCTCTGCTTCGCGCCGTCCCGCAGCCGGCAGGCGTGGCGATTGCACCCGACCGCGCGGGCATCGGAACGAATGGCCTCGCCATGCGTCCCGCCGACGCGATCCGCTTCCGCTTCGGCACCGGGAGCTGCGTTGCGCACCGCGAGGAGACGGCCCGCGCGGGGCTTCCGCTGGCCATCGTCGATCGGCCGGGCCTCGCCTTCGACCTGGACACCCCCGAGGACCTCGCTCGCTTGCTCGCTCGCGGCGACGCAGCATGAGCCACCGCAAGAGCGACGCCGAATGAGCGCCGGTCCGACCCTGGCTGTCGCGAGCCTGGAGATCCTCGCACTCCAGGGGATGCCGGAGGTGACACCCGGCGACGACCTGGCGGACTTGATCGGCGCGTCGCTCGAGAGCACGGGCACCGTGCTTCAGGACCAGGACGTCCTGGTGGTCACGCAGAAGGTTGTCAGCAAGGCCGAGGGTCGCGTGGTGGCGCTGGCATCGGTCCAGCCGTCGGCAGCGGCGGTCGAATTCGCCACGCGCTGGGGAAAGGACCCGCGCCAGGTGGAGCTCGTCCTGCGCGAGAGCGTGGAGGTGGTGCGGATGGAGGCCGGCCTGATCATCGGACGCACCCGACACGGCTTCGTGTGCGCCAACGCCGGTGTGGACCTGTCGAACGTCGGCGGAGGCGACGTCGCCACGCTCCTCCCCGACGACCCGGACGCCTCGGCGCGGGCACTGCGCGAGACGCTCGGCGAGCGGGGTGGTGCGCGCCCGGCGGTCGTCATCTCCGACTCATTCGGCCGCCCGTGGCGCAACGGGATCGTCAACGTGGCGATCGGGACGGCGGGGATCGAGGCGCTCGCCGACCTGCGCGGGCAGCCCGATGCCGAGGGTCGCGAGATGCGCTCGACGGTGATTGCCGTCGCCGATGAGCTCGCCTCGGCCGCCGACCTGGCCGGCGGCAAAGTCGCGCAGCGCCCCGTCGTGTTGATTCGAGGGTACACGTACCACCCGGCAGGAGCCGATGACCGGGGCGCTCAGGCCCTGGTCATGCCCCGCGAGCAGGACCTCTTTCCCTAGCGGATGTTGCCCGCCATCGGCTGCAGGAAGAGCGCAACGATCTGGCCGTTCTCGACGCGGAAGTTCGCCTCGACGTGCATGGACGGCGCCCCAGGACGCATGACCGTCATGTCCGCGATGTAGCTGGATCCCATCGATCGGCCATCGTTGGCATACATCCGGAACCCGTCACCGGCCCGAACGAACCAGCCACCAACTCGGTCCCGGCCACGCAGGTTGGTCCGCTCATCCGAGCCCGGAGTTGAGACTCCCAGGATCGCGTTTTCGGCGAAGAGCTCGACCGCCTTCTCGCGCCGATCGTCGTTGATCAGCTCCATGAACAGGTCGACGGTCTCGGTGGCGCCCACGGCCCGAGGATACCCCAGCGCTAGACTCATCGGCCTATGGCTCGCCTGCGCATCGGTCTCATTGGCTGGGGAACAGTTGGTTCCGCGCTTGGTCGCCTGGTCGCCGCGGGACCGCTTCCGATCGACCTTGCCTGCCTGGCGGTGCGCGATCCCAGCCGGGAACGGCGCGTCTCACTTCCCGATGGGGTCCCACTCGTGGCACCCGGAGACGTTGCGGCTTCAGACCTCGACGCCGTGGTCGAGCTTGCCGGCGGGCTCGGCGAGCCACTCAACTGGGCCAACAGCATCCTGCGGCGCGGCGTCGC
>JALYLE010000301.1 GCA_030774375.1 Chloroflexota bacterium
TCCGATGATGAAGTTCCTCTCCCGGCTGACGGACTCGAACGACCGCGAGGTCCGCCGGCTGGAGCCGATCGTTGCCGAGATCAACGCGCTCGAACCGCAGTTCGAGGCGCTCTCCGACGCCGAGCTCCGCGCTAAGACCGATGAGTTCAGGGCCCGTCTTCGCGACGAGCTGGGCGAGCTCCTGGTACCCATCGAGCAGCGCGAACATCGGTCAGAAGCGACCGATGGGGAAGGTCCGACCGATGGCGAGGCCACGACCGATGGCGAGGCCACGACCGACGGCCTGGTGTCCACCAATGCCCTTGGTGGCAACGGCACCGGTCCAGACGAGTGGGAGGACTCCGAGCTCACGGCCCCCGATCCGACAGCTCTCGCCGAGCGACGCAAGGAGCAGCGCAAGCGCGAGCTGAAGCGTATCAATGAGGCGCTCGACGAACTCCTGCCCGAAGCGTTTGCGGCGGTCCGCGAGGCGATGCGGCGCGCGCTCGGCAAGCGCCACTTCGACGTCCAGCTGATCGGCGGGATGGTGCTGCACCGCGGTGCGATCGCGGAGATGAAGACCGGCGAGGGCAAGACCTTTGTCGCTCCCCTGGCGGCGTACCTCAACGGGCTCACCGGCCGCGGCGTACACGTCGTGACCGTGAACGACTACCTCGCCAAGCGCGATGCGCAGTGGATCGGTCAGGTCTTCTGGCAGCTGGGCATGAGCGCCGGAACGATCCAGCATGATGCCGCGTACGTCTTCGATCCCCAGTACCCCGCAACCGACGAACGCCTGCGCGATCTGCGCCCGGTCCCCCGCCAAGAGGCCTACGCCGCGGACGTCACCTACGGAACGAACAACGAGTTCGGGTTCGACTACCTGCGCGACAACCTGGTGATCGACCTGAATGCGCGGGTCCAGCGCGGCCACTTCTTCGCGATCGTCGACGAGGTGGACAACATCCTCATCGATGAAGCACGAACCCCGTTGATCATCTCCGGGCAGGCAGAGGAATCGGCCGACAAGTACGTTCAGTTTGCCCGCCTCGTCCCACGGCTGAAGGCCGTGGAGGACTACATCCTCGACGAGAAGTTCCGCCAGGTGGCGATCACCGAGGCTGGGACCGACAAGATGGAGCATTGGCTCGGCGTCGAGAACATGTTCGACAACGACTTCAGCCTTGCCCGTCACCTCGAGCAAGCGCTCAAGGCGGAGGTCCTCTACCACCGGGACCGCGACTACGTCATCAAGGACGGCGAGGTGATCATCGTCGACGAGTTCACCGGGCGCCTCATGCCCGGACGGCGGTGGAGCGAGGGACTGCACCAGGCGGTCGAGGCCAAGGAAGGGGTCAAGATCCAGTCCGAATCGATGACCCTCGCCACCATCACGTTCCAGAACTACTTCCGCATGTACGACAAGCTCGCCGGGATGACCGGCACCGCTGAAACCGAGGCGGAAGAATTCAACAAGATCTACGGCCTAGAGGTCGTGGTCGTCCCGACAAACCAGCCGATGGTCCGCGATGACTTCGCCGATCTCGTCTTTCGCACCCAGAACGGGAAGTGGAACGCCGTCGTCGACGAGATCGTCGAAGAGCACGACCGTGGCCGCCCCGTCCTGGTTGGCACCGTCAGCGTCGAGATCAGCGAGCTCCTCTCCGAACTGCTGAAGAGACGCGGCCTGAAGCACAGCGTGCTGAACGCCAAGTTCCACGAGAAGGAAGCGGAGATCGTCGCCCAGGCCGGCCGCAGTGACGCCGTCACGATCGCCACGAATATGGCCGGTCGGGGGACCGACATCATCCTGGGCGGCAACCCCGAGATGCTGGCGGCGGAGCTGCTGCACAAACGTGGCACCAACGTTCTGGAGGCAACCCCCGAGCAGTACCAATCCGCGCTCGAGGAAGCCCAGCGCCTGTGCGCCGAGGACCGCGAGCGCGTGATCGCGGCCGGCGGCCTGCACATCATCGGCACGGAGCGGCATGAGGCCCGGCGGATCGACAACCAGCTGCGCGGCCGTTCCGGCCGGCAGGGTGACTCGGGGAGCAGTCGCTTCTACCTCTCCCTAGAGGACGACCTGATGCGCCGCTTCGCCAGCGAGCGCGTCAGTGCGATCATGGGCCGCCTCGGCTTCGACGACGAGACGGCGCTCGAGTCCGGGATGGTGAGCCGGACCATCGAGAGCGCGCAGAGCCGGGTCGAGGGCTACAACTTCGACACCCGCAAGCATGTCGTCGAGTACGACGATGTGATCAACCGCCAGCGCGAGACGATCTACCACGAGCGCGAGCGGATCCTGCGCAGCCTCGACCTCGCTCCGACGCTCCTGACGATGCTCAATGACGAGCTGCAAAGCCTGGTCGCCGCAGCCACGTCGTCTGAGTTCGCAGGTGAATGGAACCGCGACGGCCTGAAGGCGCAGCTGACGGTCATGCTGCCGACCCTGACGCCCGCGCAGCTGGGTCCGGTCGACGAGCTCAACGACCCGGCGCAGCTCGAAGCGGCGCTCGCCGAGCTGCTCGAGGAGCAGTACGAGCGAAAGCGAGAGGAGGTCGGCGAGGACGGGATGCGTGTCCTCGAACGGCTGGTCCTGTTGCGCGTCATCGACTCTCTGTGGGTCGAGCACCTGACGGCGATTGACGACATGCGGCGCGGGATCGGGCTACGGGCCTACAGCCAGCGCGATCCGCTCAACGAGTTTAAGGTCGAGGCGTACCGCATGTTCGACGAGCTCAAGACGACGATTCGTCATGACGTGACCCACACGATCTTCCGCGTTACGGTCACCAGCGAGCCGGCGCCCGCACCAAGGCAGCGCATGCTCGAGAGCCGGCCCGACGTCACGGGCACGGTGGCTGCAGGAGCCATCGGCACCGCGGCTACGACCGCCACTGCAACCGTCACGATGAGTGGCAATGGCAGCGGGGCGCAACCGATTCGAGCGGGGCGCAAGATCGGTCGCAACGACCCCTGCTGGTGCGGCTCGGGGAAGAAATTCAAGCGTTGCCACGGGGCCTGAGCTGGGCGTATTCTCCGGCCGATTTGTCATACATCGCGCGAGTCCCAGATCACCCCTCGACTGCCGTACGCATGCGTGAAACGACGCCCCATCGCCCATGCAGGACCATCGCATGTCTGACGAATCACCAAAAATTCCCTCTGGCCAAAACGGTCCGCACGTCGTAGCATGGTGTTCGCGAGAGCCCTGGGACGCTAAGGCCCAGGCTCTGCTTATAGGTGGAGGGCTTCGTGAAGCAGCTGACCGCACCCAATCGAGTGGCTGAACCCCTCCCGACCCCCTCGATCGAGCTTCCGCTGGTCACCCGCTTCCGAGACCCAAACGTCGCCTACGAAGACCTCATCGTCTGCGAGCGCGACTGCATGCGCTGCAGCTATGCGGCTACCCTTGGTTGCGACGGGAACTGTGGCGTGTGCCCCCGGCAGAGTTATTGCCCGTGCGTGAACCCGGCCAAAGTGCGCAACAAGAGCGTGAGCCTGACCGAGATGGAGCTCCCACTGGTGCAGCCCCTTGGACGCAATTAAGGACGAGGCCCGGCGCCTGGCCGACCTCGTGGCCGATACGGCGGTGCGGCTTTGACCTCGCCGCGAAGGAAACCGAGCTCGCGGAGCTGACGACCCGCTCCGCGGATCCGAATCTCTGGGACGACCCCGCCAACGCACAAGCGCTGCTCCGTCGCGCCGATGAGCTCCGGGACGAGATCGGCGCTTGGCGCGATCTGGAGAAACGCGCGCGCGGGCTCGCCGAGATGGCCGAGCTGGCGGCGGCCGATGCGGACGGCGCAGGCATGCAGGCGGACCTCGAGCGCGATCTCGCGCTGCTCCAGGGCGACTGGAACCGCGTCCAGAGCCAGCTCCTGCTCTCGGGTCCCCACGACCGGTCCGGCGCCATCCTCAGCGTGCACGCTGGGGCCGGGGGCACCGAGAGCCAGGACTGGGCGGAGATGCTGCTGCGCATGTACCTGCGCTGGGCGGAGCAACATCGCTATCACACGGAGATCCTCGACCAGACCGAGGGTGAGGAGGCCGGCCTCAAGTCGGTCACCGTCAGCGTGGACGGGCGATGGGCTTACGGCCGGCTGAAGAGCGAGCGGGGCGTGCATCGGCTGGTTCGGATCAGCCCCTTCGACTCCCAGAAGCGGCGGCACACGAGCTTTGCGCTTGTCGAGGTGATGCCGGAGGTGACCGATCCAGTAGAGATCGAGATCCGCGACGACGACCTGCGGGTGGACACGTACCGCTCCTCGGGCGCCGGGGGCCAGCACGTCAACAAGACCGACTCTGCGGTACGCATCACGCATCTACCGACCGGGATCGTGGTGACGTGCCAGAACGAACGGAGCCAGATCCAGAACCGCGAACGAGCCATGGCGATCCTGCGCGCCAAGCTCGTGGAGCGCGCCATGGAGGAGCGAGAAGCCGAGCTCGCCCAGCTGCGGGGCGTGCACGTGGAGGCTGGATGGGGAAACCAGATCCGCAGCTACGTCCTCCAGCCCTACACCATGGTCAAGGACCTGCGAACGGGGGTCGAGACGTCGAATCCCACCGCCGTGCTGGACGGCGACATCGACGAGTTCATCGAGGGATACCTGCGGTCGCGCATCGGTGAGGACGGTCGGACCCCCTGATAGGATGCCGCTGACCCCATGACGAGCACGCTACTGCGCACGAGCGCCGCCCCTGTACAGGTGATCGCCGCCGAGCGTGTGATTACCATGGTCGACGCAGGCGTCACCTATCCCAACGGCAAGGTCGCCCTCAACGACGTCAATGTCGAGATCCCCGCCGGGGACTTTGTCTTCCTCGTCGGCGCCTCCGGCGCGGGCAAGACGACCTTCATCCGCCTCCTGATCCGGGACGTGCTCCCCACGATGGGACACGTCGTGGTGGCCGGCCGCGACCTGACACGTATCCGGCGCCGCGAGGTTCCCAGGCTGCGGCGCCGGATCGGCATCGTGTTCCAGGATTTCCGGCTCCTGCCCAACAAGTCCGTCTTCGAGAACGTGGCCTTCGCCCTCGAGGTGACCGGGGCGTCGCGCAGAGAGATCCGCAACCGCGTCCCGCAGCTCCTGAGCCTCGTCGGCCTCCAGGACCACCAGACGCACCTGCCGACCCAGCTCTCCGGCGGAGAGCAGCAGCGTACGGCGATTGCCCGCGCCCTCGTTCACGACCCGGCGCTGCTCATCGCCGACGAACCCACCGGCAACCTCGACCCGGTCACGAGCTGGGAGATCATCCAGCTGCTGATCCACATCAACGCCATGGGAACGACCGTCCTCATGGCGACCCACAACCAGGAGATCGTCAACGCCATGCGCCGCCGGGTGCTGGCGCTCGAGAACGGCAACCTGGTGCGCGACGAATCCGGCGCCGCCTACGAGCGGGAGTACTGAGCCGTGGCCTTCTTCCGGTTCGTCGGATTCAGTGGGGTGCGCGCCTGGCAGGGATTCTGGCGCAACGCGATGATGAGCCTTGCGACGACGGCCACCGTGATCCTGATGCTCGTCCTGCTGGCCGGACTGTTCATTGTGATCACGGGCCTGAACTCAGGGCTCGAGTTCATCGAGAGCAAGGTCGCGGTGACTGCCCGCCTCGTCGGTCCCCCAGAAAAGGAGGCCCTCACCCAGCCGCAGCTGGACGCCTTGATCGCCGACGTCAAAGCGGTTCCCGGCGTGAAAGCGGTCACCTATGTCTCGCCGGTGATGGCCATGGATCGCCTACGCCAGGTCTATCGCGATCGCGGACAGCAGCTCGACCTGGGCGGCTCGAAGATCAATCTCTACGCCAGCATCGAGATCAACCTCACCGATCCGAAGGAGAGCGACCATCTGACGTCGTACCTTGGGTCCCGGACCGAGGTTGCCCAGATCACGACGAAGCAGGCCGACCTGGACAAGCTGGTGGGCATCATCAACGTCATCCGCACCGTCGGCATCATCGCCATCGTGCTCGTGGGGCTGACCGTCCTGTTCATGATCATCAACACCATCCGCATCGCGGTCTACGCTCGAGCCGGCGAGATCGAAATCATGCGCCTGGTTGGCGCCAGCGACGGTTTCATCCGCTGGCCCTTCATCCTCGAGGGACTGCTCTGCGGGCTGATCGGGGCGCTGGTGGCGATCGGTCTGCTGGCGATCGTGTGGGATCCCATCCAGCCGGTGATGTTCAGCGTCTTCCAGATGCCTGTCGCCGTCGGCGCGCGCTTCCTGGCGACCCTCGCTGGGCTCCTGCTGGCGGTTGGACTCGGGGTGGGGGCACTCGGCTCCTGGATCAGCGTTCGGTCGTACCTGGCCGCGTAACCGGCTCCGGAGGAGCTGGGTGCTACACTCTGCGGGCCCTTGACACGATGACCGAACGCGACCCTGTCCCGGCGCAGCCCGCGTCGAGCGACCCTCCCGCCGACCAGCAGCCGCCGGTGACCCCGTGGCCGACGTCGCCGCCTGGCGCGGTGGCACCTGCCCGACGCCGTACACCGCCCGCCGCCTGGGTCGTGTCGCTCGCATTGGCCTCCGTGATCGGTTCCCTGCTCTTCGTGTCCGGGTAC
>JALYLE010000302.1 GCA_030774375.1 Chloroflexota bacterium
AGAGCGCGCCACAGCGCGGGAGGACGCCCTCCTCTCTCAGCTGGCACGCGAGTTCGGATCCACCCTGGATCGTCCGGCGACCGTCGCGGCCGTTGTACGGGCGGCCGGTGAGGTGATCGGCGACCTCGCGGCCCTGTGGCTGGTCGACGAGAGCGGGGAGCGGCTCGAGCTTGCGGACGCGGTGGCACGTGATCCCGCGCTCGCCGAGCGGCTTCGGGAGCTGGCAGCAGCACGGCCCCTGCGCATGGGCGAGGGTGTCATCGGTCGAGCGGCGGCAACCGCGACCACCGTGCTCAGCGGCCCCCTCCCGGCGCCGCCGCGGGACGCGGGCGAGCAGGACGGGATCGGCCTCCTTGGCCTCCGCTCGATCCTGGCGGCGCCCATCCTTGGTCGAGGACGGGTTCGCGGTGTCCTTGTTTGCGCGAGCATCGGTGCGGCACCGGTCGGCGAGACGGAACGGCGGCTGGCGGAGAAGATCGCTCAGCGCGCCGGTCCGGCGCTGGAGAACGCGGTCCTGTGGGCCGATCTCCAGGAGCAAGTCCAGCGTGAGCGCGCGGCCCAGCGGGTCAAAGACGACTTCCTCTCGATCGTCAGCCATGAGCTGCGCACGCCGCTCACCTCGATCAGCGGCTATGCGCAGCTCCTCGAGGGGCGCGTACGGGACCGCGGTAACGGCGCCAAGGAGCTCGAGCAGCTGCGCGTGATCCGTACGCAGTCCACCCGCATGCGCCGCCTGGTGGAGGACCTGCTCGACGTGAGCCGCATCGACCGGCGGGGTAGCGTGGGCATTGAACCGGAGCCGATCGACCTTGCGGAAGAGTTGCGGGGCGTGGTCGCACGCACCCAGCGCGAGCACGCCGATCGCGAGATCGTGGTTGACGCGCCCGAGACGCTGCCAATCGAGGCGGACCGCGACCGCATCGGCCAGGTGCTCACCAATCTCGTGGACAACGCCGTGAAGTACTCGCCCGAGGGCGGCCCGGTGCGCGTGTCCGCCACTCGAGACGGCAACGGGGTGATCGTCGAGGTGTGCGACGAGGGGATCGGGATCCCGGACGCCCTGAATGACCGCGTCTTTGACCTCTTTTTCCAGGCTGAGTCAGATGCGCAGCGGCGGTTCGGCGGCCTTGGCCTGGGCCTCTATATCTCGCGGGCCATCGTGGAGGCACACGGCGGTCGCATATCGGCCCAACGGAACGCCGCCGCGGGACACGGGACGGTCATGCGGGTGCGTCTGCCGGCGCGCGCCGCGCCGCATTCGCTCGCGCCGGAGGTCGGCGCGGGAGAGCCTCCCCCGTTCGTCGTGCGACGCCCGCCGACAGGCACGTAGCCGCTCGACAGCGGCGTTCAACGGGCGCTTGAGCGTCCCAATGGCCGTGCCGCTGCCCCGCGCTAGACTCCACGTATGCCCCTCGTTCGCCCCTTCCGCGGGCTCAGCTACGCCCTCGATCGCTTTGGCGCAGCCACCGTCACGGACCGGGTGCGGCTTCCCGAGGAGCCAGACCGCCATCCCGGACGCCTCGCCGATCTGACCGATATCGCCTGCCCGCCGTACGACGTCATCGACGATCAGCAGCGAGAACGGCTCCTTGCACGCAGCCCGTACAACGCCGTCCGGCTGGAGTTCTCATCCGCCGACGAGCCGCACGCCGATGCCGCCGCCACGCTGCATGCCTGGCTCGCAGATGGCATCCTCGAGCGGCGGCGCGAGCCAACGGTCTATTACTACAGCCACGCCACACCGACATCGCCGAACGATCCGAGCGTTCACGGCGTCCTCGCGAGGGTGGCGTTGGAACCCTACGGCGCCGAGATGCGTGCCCACGAGAACACCATGCCGGCCCCCAAGGCGGATCGCCTGGGCCTGCTGCGCGCCACCCAGACCCAGCTGAGCCCGATCCTGGCGATCTACTTCGACAAGTCAGAGCGCTATCGGCACGTCATGGCTCGCTCATGGACCGATGAATGGCGAGCGCGCGACGATGACGGACTGCTCCACGCCCTGAGCCCAGTGGAGCCAGACGATCGTCTCGTCGGCTACCTCTCGCGGCAGACCCTGTTCATGGCCGATGGGCATCACCGGTACGAAACTGCGCTTGCCCACCAGGCCGAGGTGCGAGCTCGGACGCAGCACTCCAACGCGCCACCCGGGAGCCTGGGCGCCGACTGGATCATGGCGGTCCTGGTGAACGCGGAGCTCGAGGAGCTGCAGATCCGGGCCACGCACCGCCTGCTGCGGAACGTGGATGCGGCCGCCCTCAGGGCCCTGGTCGATGATCCGGGGCCACTGTTCCAGGGGCGTTCCGTGGCGGTCGACGAGCTGCCGGCACGCATGGCGGAGCTCCGCGAGGGTCCGGACGTGGTCTTTGGCCTCGTCACCGATCGCGACGAGGGGTGGCTGCTGGTGGGCAATCGGCAGGCCATCGCGTCCCGGATGCGCGATGAGCCCGTCAGCAGCGCCGTCCAGCGCCTCGACCTCGCCGTTCTGCACGCCGCGATCCTGGGCGACAGGCTCGGACTCCATGGGCAGGCGGGGGCCACCGCGGATGCCATCCTCTACACTAAGGATCCCGCCGACGCCATCGCCCGGGTGCGCTCCGGCGAGGTTCAGGCGGCCATCCTGGTCCGACCGACCCGGCTCGACCAGCTGGCAGCCGTGGCGACTGCTCGCGATGTGATGCCCCAGAAATCGACCTACTTCTATCCCAAGCTCCTGACCGGCCTGGTCTTTTATTCATTGGACGAGGAGTGACCGCGTGGTCCAGGCGATCAAGCGTGACGAGGTCTACATCGAGCCAGAGGGGATCTATGTCGAGACGCACCAGCCCGAGCGCAGGTCGCGCAAGCCCCCGCTCCTGCTCGTGCATGGCGCGCTGACCGGCTCCTGGCTCTGGGCGGGCTTCGCCGCGTATTTCGCGGAACGTGGCTGGGAAGCCCACGCCATGAACCTGCGCGGGCACTACACATCCGATCTCGCTGACCTCGAGACGACCACCATGCGCGACTACGCCGATGACCTCGGCATCGCCGTCCGGCAGCTCGGGCGGCCGCCAGTGGTCATCGGGTGGGGGATCGGTGCTCTGACCGCGCTCCTCTATGCCGCGCAGCATCCGGTCCTTGGACTCGTCCTTCTGGCACCTTCGCCGCCCGCCGCCGCGCTCCCGCGCCGTCCCCTCGCGCACGAGCTGCGCCTGGTGCCGGACGTATACGACGCGCGCTGGTGGGGCTGGATCGCGCCGATGGAGCGCTTGCGGAACTGGATGCCGGACATGAGCGAGGACGACCTGTCGAAGATGCAGGAGCTGCTCGAGGGGGCGCTCGAGTCTGGGAGCGCGCGGCGCGAGCGGATGTTGGGAGTCGAGGTGGACACCACGCGGATCGGCGCGCCAACGCTGGTGATCGGTGCGGGCCTCGATGACGTTGTCCATCCCACTGAGGCGCGTCGTACCGCGGACCTGTTGGGGGCGACCTACGAGTACTTCCCGGCAGCGAGCCACTTTGGCCTGGTGATGGGCTCCGAGTCGTGGCCCGAGGTCGCGGGCAGCGTCCTCGGCTGGCTCGAGGAACGGCGCCACGGCATGGCCGCCGTGCTCGCTGGCGCGATGTCCGTCGCCGGCCGATGATGCGGCGCTGACGACACGCCGATGGCGACACAACGCTTCGCGCCGCATTCACAGTCTGCGCACATGGAAACGGCAGAGTGACCAACATGAACCACACCGTCATTGAGGTCTCTGGGCTCACAAAGAACTTTGGCCAGGTGGAGGCCGTGCGCGGGATCGACCTGCAAGTGCGAGCCGGCGAGATCTTTGGCTTCCTTGGTCCGAACGGCGCTGGGAAGACGACCACCATCAACATCCTGTGCACCCTGGTACGGGCGACGAGCGGCACGGCCAGCGTGGCAGGCATCGATGTCGATCACGACCCGGCCGGCGTCCGCTCGCGAATCGGCCTCGTCTTCCAGGATCCGTCGCTCGACGCCCAGCTGACCGCCCGCGAGAACCTCGAATTCCACGCGTTCATCTACGACGTCCCAGCATCGATCCGCAAACAGCGAATCGCCGAGGTTCTCGAGATGGTCGACCTGACCGATCGGGCCGACTCGGTGGTGCTCACGTATTCCGGGGGGATGAAGCGCCGGCTCGAGATCGCGCGGGGCATCCTGCACACCCCCAACGTCCTCTTCCTTGACGAGCCGACCATCGGTCTGGATCCGCAAACCCGTCGTCATATCTGGGGCTACCTGGCCGACCTGCCCACGCAGCAGGGCGTCACGATCTTCATGACGACCCACTACATGGATGAAGCCGAGTACTGCGATCGGATCGCGATCATCGATCACGGGGAGATCCAGGCGGTGGGCACACCGGACGAGCTCAAGGCGATGGTCGGCGGCGACGTCGTGACCATCACCACCGTGGACAACGCGGCCGCCGCACCGCAGATCGCCGTCCTCGCAGGCGTGCAGCCGGTGGTCGACAACGGGACCCTGCGCGTGGAGGTGACCGATGGCGCCGCCTTCGTGCCACGCCTCGTCCGCGAGTCCGGCGTGGAGGTGACCTCGGTGACCTTCCGGCGGCCGAGCCTGGACGACGTCTTCCTGAAGCTGACCGGCCGCGCGATCCGCGAGGAGGAGGGAAGTGCCAACGACATGATGAAGATGATGGGCCGCGCCTGGATGGGAAGAGGACGATGAGCACCACGACCGACCGCACGTTGGACGGCCTTCCGAGCGTTGCGGAGCACGGGAAGCCGCGCGGGACGCTGTGGCCGACCCTGCGCGCCATCTACATCATCTGGTACCGCGACGTCCTTCGATACTGGCGCGACCGCACCCGGCTGGTCGCCTCGCTGGCGCAGCCGTTGCTCTTCCTCATCGTCTTCGGGACCGGGCTCAGCTCGGCACTCTCCGGAGCCGGCGGGGGCTTCGGCGGCCCGGCGGCCGCGCAAGCTGGGCTCACCTACACGCAGTTCATCTTCCCCGGGATCATCGGGATGTCGGTGCTCTTCTCCGCGATCTTCGGGGCGATGAGCATCGTCTGGGACCGCGAGTTCGGGTTCCTGAAGGAGGTCCTCGTCGCTCCCATCGACCGCTCGGCGGTGGCTATCGGCAAGTCGCTGGGAGGCGCGACCCAGGCGATGGTGCAGGGACTGATCCTGCTGGTGCTGGCGCCGGTGATCGGCGTCAAGCTGACGTTCGGCTCGGTTGCGGCGCTCATCCCGCTCGTCTTCGTGCTGGCGTTCGCGCTCTCGTCAATGGGCGTGGCGATCGCCTCGCGGATGCGTTCGATGCAGGGCTTCCAGGTGGTCATGAACTTCCTGATGATGCCGATGTTCTTTCTCTCCGGTGCCCTGTTCCCCTTGAGCGGATTGCCGGACTGGATGACGGTGCTGAACCGAATCGACCCAGCCGCCTATGGCATGGATCCGCTGCGCCGGGTGGTCCTCGAGGGTGCGGGCCTTCCCTCGGCCGCGCTCGATCGGATGGGCCTGACACTCTTCAACAACGTCCTGCCAATCGCCATCGAGGCGGCGATCCTCCTGGGCTTTGGCGTGGTCATGCTGCTCATCGCGGTCCGCAACTTCCGCGTGCGCGATTGACCGATGTCGTCGCCCGTCGTGGCTGACGTGACCACGGACGCCGTCCGCGAGCAGCTGCTCGAGCTGCTGGACGGCGTCGGCGCACACATGACCTTCGAGGACGCCGTCGCGGAGTTCCCCCACGACGCGATCAACCGCCGCCCACCGAGCGTCTCGTACACGCCGTGGCACATCCTGGAGCACCTGCGGCTCACGCAATACGACATCCTCGAGTACGTGCGGAACCCGGATTGGGTATCGCCGGACTGGCCCATCGGCTACTGGCCGGCGCCCGACGCCGTCGCCACGCCCGAGGAGTTCGCGGCGACGATCCAGGCCTTCCTGTCTGACCGCGCGGCGCTGCGCGCCATGGTCGCGGATCGCACGACTGATCTGCTGGCCGTCATTCCCGGGACGCCCGGTCATACGCTGCTGCGCGAGGTGCGAGTCGACGCGGATCACAACGCCTACCATGTGGGTGAGTTCGCGATCCTGCGCCAGGTAATGGGGACCTGGCCACCGAACCATCGGGGTTAGCGGCGTGCGCCCCCGGCCTGCGACGGGACGCATACTCACGGAATGGCTTCGTACTCGCTAAACGAACGCGCGGTGGCCCACGCTCGGCGGCTCATCGAGGCGCGCCAGTACGTCCTCGACAGTGACTGGGGCGAGGTTCAGCCCCGCGCCGACGCTGAGAACGCGTTCCTCGAAACGCATTCATGGGACGAATACGCGAAGTGGCACCTCGGGCTAACCGAGGGGGCAGCCGATGAGACGAAGGGACGCTATGCGTTCGTCTTCGGAGACTTTCGGCGGGTCCATCGGACGGGGATCATCGCCTGCCACTATCGGGCCGCGGAGTGGCGGCACAAGGAGATCGAGCTCGCGGCTCACCACCTCCTGCAGCTGCTCGACAAGAAAAGCGCCTGAGCGACGTCTCCTCTCGTCGAGCGAATCTGCTCGACGAGGGAGCATGTCGTCACGGTCGCGCGGCCGGCGCCTCTTGCTTTGATGGTGCCGCGACAAAGGAGCCTTCGAGCGGCAGCCCGGCGTCCTCCCAGTCCAGCAGCCCACCGGCGTAGCGCCGCACGTTTGGGTATCCGCGAGCGACCAGGTCCCGGTACAGCGCGACCGACGACAGGCAATCGACAGCGGAGCAGTACACGATCACCTCGTCCTGCGGCCGAATCGCGGCATACAGCTCGGCCGGCGCATCGAAATGGAGCGATCCGGGGATGTGTTTCGCGTCGAACGCCCATCGGTTCAGCGCCATGATCAGCTTGAAGTCGTCGCCGCGGTCCAGCTTCGCCTTGAGCTCGTCGCGGCTGATCGTCCGGACCGGCTCGGTTCCAAGGGCAGCGTATCCATGTGGCTGGTCAGTCACTGGCGTTTGCTTTCGTTTGCGGAATCGTGAGGTCGCCGCACTATGCGCGGCGTTGTCATTATCCGCTCGTCGCGCCTATCGGCTCAACACACGCCGGCGCGGCGCAGGGGAACGCTCACGCTCTCCCCACGCCGCTGGACCGCGCCCCGGAAGGTCGTCCGGGAATTCGGCGTCTGAGGTTCAGCTCTCGGCCAGGAGCGCCTCGAGGCGGTCCCAGGTCTCGATCGCGCCGCCGACCATGCCGGTCGCCAGGGCGCCGTCGATCGACTCGACCGAGTCGAAATGTCCGATGGACGTGACCTTGGTCTTCCCGCCTACCTCCTCGAGGGTGAACGTTTCCGGGCCACCTTGGGGGCCGACGCCTTCCACGTCGAACATGAAGGTCCACTTGAAGCCCTTGGGCGGGTCGACCTCCAGGTACTCCCCGTAGAACACCACATCGTCGCGATCGGGTGCACGACTGATGTACCGCCATGTACCGCCCGGCCGAACGTCCATCTCGGCTACGGTTGTCGAGGTGCCGTGCGGACCCCACCAGCGCGGGATGAGCTCTGGATCCGTGAATGCCTTCCAGACCTGCTCGCGCGGCGCGTCGAAGGTGCGCTCGAACACGAGGTCCGTGCCATCCGAGTAGATGGTGGTCGTCTCGTTGCTACCCCGGTCGATTCGTGTCGCGGTCATCGTGGTGTCCCTTTCCTTGCTGCTGCGTTTCCTGCAGATCGCGGAGGTAGGCGTCCAACCGTTCGAAGCTCTGCTCCCAATGCCGGCGGTATTGATCGACCCAGTTGGCAACATTGCGCAGCGGCTCCGCCTGGAGCCGGCACGGCCGCCACTGCGCCTGGCGACCCTGTTCGATGAGCCCCGCCCGCTGCAGCACCTTGAGGTGCTTTGAGATGCCGGGAAGGCTCATGTCGAAGGGCGCGGCCAGCTCTGTGACTGTGGCCTCACCGAGAGCCAGGCGGGCGAGGATTGCCCGCCGTGTTGGATCGGAGAGGGCAGCGAATGTCACGCTCAGGGGATCGGCTTCCATACCAGCATTTCGCTCCACGGTTAAGTAACCTAACGGCATAATACGGCGCACCGAGGAATTGTCAAGACTGCTGGCGCATAGAGGGGTCGGCCTGCTAACCAGC
>JALYLE010000303.1 GCA_030774375.1 Chloroflexota bacterium
GGGTACACCGCCCCAGTCTTCCCAGGTTCGACACTCGTGCCGGCCGTCTTCGGAACGATCGTTTTCGCCTTCGGTGGGCGAGTCTTCCTGGTCGGGGCCCGCAGCGAGCTGCGCAACCGCCTGCCGGGGATGATGACCCTCATCAGCCTGGGCATCAGCGTCGCCTTCGTGGCAAGCCTGGCCGCGACCATCGGCTTCTTCGACGTCGACGTCTGGTGGGAGCTCGCGACGTTGATCACGGTCATGAGCCTCGGCCATTGGCTGGAGATGCGAGCCATCGCCCAGGCGCAGGGAGCACTCTCGGGTCTCGCCGAGCTGCTGCCCGACACGGCAGAGCGCCTGACGGACGACGGAACGCCGGAAACAATCCCGATCAACGACCTCCACGCCGGAGACCGCGTGCTGCTGCGCCCGGGGACGCGCGTCCCGGCGGACGGCGAGGTGATCGAGGGCGCGGCAGAGGCCGACGAGTCGATGATGACCGGCGAGTCGCGCTCGGTCGCGAAGGGAGCCGGCGATCGGGTCGTGGCCGGCACCGTGATATCGGGTGGGAGCCTGCGCGTCCGCGTCAGCGCGGTGGGCGACCAGACGGTCCTCTCCGGGATCATGAGAATGGTCGCCGAGGCGCAGGCGTCGCAGTCGCGCGCCCAGGTCCTCGCCGACCGTGCCGCGGCCCTTCTCTTTTACGTTGCGCTCTCCGTCGGCATCGTGACCCTTGTCACCTGGTCCGCGCTGGGCGATCCGGAAGGTGCGCTTGTCCGTACCGCGACGGTGCTGATCATCGCCTGCCCGCACGCGCTGGGTCTGGCGATGCCGCTCGTCACCGCGATCGCGACCACGCTCGGCGCCCGCAACGGCCTGCTTGTGAAGAGCCGCCTCGCGCTCGAGCGCGCGCGAAACGTGGAGGTCGTCATCTTCGACAAGACCGGGACGCTCACCCGCGGCCGCCCCGTGCTGTCCGGTGTGATAGCAGCGCCCGGTATCCAAGCCGATGAGGTCCTGCGCCTCGCCGCATCGGTCGAGAACGACTCGGAGCATCCGCTGGCCAGAGCGATCGTGGCCGGCGGTCGGGAGCGATCCGTCGAACCGGCGGCGGCCAGCGGATTCGAGGCACTTGCCGGGCGCGGTGCGCGCGCTTCGGTCGATGGGCGCACGGTGACCGTCGGTGGGCCACGTCTGCTCGACGAGCTGCAGCTCAGTATTCCCGATGAGCTCGCCACCCGGATCGAAGCCTGGGAGGGCGAAGGCAAGAGCGTTCTCTTCGTTTCTGCGGACGGAACGGTGCTTGGCGCGCTCGCGGCCGAGGACGAGATCCGCTCCGAGTCCGCGGAGGCCGTGGCGGACCTTCATCGGCTTGGGATTCGGGTGGCAATGATCACCGGCGACGCTCAGGTGGTCGCCGATTCGGTGGCGCGGCGGATTGGCGTGGACGAGGTGGCGGCGCAGGTCCTGCCAGCCGACAAGGCGGAGGCGGTACGACGCTTCCAGGCGGGCGGTCGGGTGGTGGCAATGGTCGGCGATGGGGTGAACGACGCGCCGGCTCTCGCGCAGGCGGACGTGGGCATCGCCATCGGCGCCGGGACCGATGTGGCGGTCGAGTCGGCGGGGATCGTACTTGTGCGCGACGACCCGCGCGACGTGGTCGGTGCCATCCGGCTCAGCCGAGCGAGCTACCGCAAGATGGTTCAGAACCTCGGCTGGGCGACCGGCTACAACTTGTTGGCACTCCCGGTCGCCGCCGGCGTCCTGGCACCCATCGGCTTCACGTTGCCGATGAGCCTGGGCGCGGTCGCCATGAGCCTCTCGACGATCATCGTCGCGGCGAACGCACAGCTGCTTCGTGGGTTGCAGCTGCGGCCCGTGGTGGAAGGGAGTCATCGGTCACCATGACCGCGTGATCCAACCGGGCGAGATCATCGCGATCTTCGCCGCCGGCGTGGCGGCGGGCACTGCGAACACCATCGTTGGTTCTGGATCGCTCATCACCTTCCCAACGCTCCTGGCCTTTGGCTACGCGCCGGTGGTGGCCAACGTGTCGAACACCATCGGTCTGGTGCCGGGCTCGATTAGCGGGGTGATCGGGTACCGTCGCGAACTGGCCGGGCAGGGCGGGCGGTCGTGGCGGTTGGGGATCGTTGCCGTCGCAGGCGGCCTGAGCGGAGCGGCCCTGCTGCTCCTCCTGCCGGGGACATTCCAACGCATCGTTCCCTACCTCGTTCTCGGGGCGACCCTGCTCGTTGCGGTTCAGCCCTGGCTCACCCGGACCCTGCCCGAGCTGCGGACCCGGGGTTCGACGGTCTCACCGCCGCTGCTGGACGGCGTCTACCTGGCGGGGGTCTACGGCGGCTACTTCGGGGCGGCGCAGGGCGTGATCCTGATCTCCCTGCTGGGCATCTTTCTCGACGACGACATCCAGCGGCTCAACGCCCAGAAGAACGTGATCACCATGCTCGTCAATGGCGCGGCGGCCGCGGTTTTCGTGGTGTTCGCCACGGTCGCATGGCTGCCGGCGCTGCTCATTGCGCTGGGTTCGATCGTCGGGGGTCAGCTGGGGGCTGCCCTCGGTCGGCGCCTCCCGCCGAGCCTGCTGCGCGGCGTGATCATCGTCGTGGGGCTCTTCGTAGGCGTCCGTCTGCTGGTCGGCTGACCGTCCGATCTAGAGGTCGGCGACCGCCTGCTGGATGGCGGCAGTTGCCTCGATCGGGTCGGCGTCCACCGGGAAGCGCAGCGGCGCACCGAAGACGACCTCGACGTCGCCGCGCCACGCGGTTCCCGCGGTATCCGCATCGATGCGGCTGTGGCGGTTGATCTTCAGCCGCATCGGGACGACAGGGACCGAGCCCAGGAT
>JALYLE010000304.1 GCA_030774375.1 Chloroflexota bacterium
GCTGGAGGTCGTCCGCGTGCCGACCTACACCGATGCGCTCCAGATCGTCAACGAGAATCCGTACGGCAACGGGACGGCAATCTTCACTCGGGACGGCGGCGCTGCGCGCCAGTTCCAGTTCGACGCCAACATCGGGATGGTCGGCATCAACGTCCCGATCCCGGTGCCGGTCGCCTATTACAGCTTCGGCGGCTGGAAGAATTCCCTCTTCGGCGACCTGCACATGTACGGTCCCGAAGGGGTGCAGTTCTACACGCGTGGCAAGGTGGTCACCGCGCGCTGGCCGGATCCCGCGACGAGCGCCGTGGACCTTGGGTTCCCACGCACCCGCTGAGGAAGGCACAGAATGACCGCCGCATGAGCGACGCCGCGCATTCGAACGACCATTTCGAGACCCTCGCCGTCCACGCGGGGACGGATCCGGATCCGGTGACCGGCGCGGTCGTCCCACCGATCCAGATGAGCGCCACGTTCAAGCAGGACGCCGTCGGCGAGACCCGTTCAGGATTCGAATACGGCCGCACCGACAACCCGACGCGCCGCGCCCTGGAGGAGGCGATCGCAACGCTCGAGGGCGGCACGCACGGGATCGCCTACGCATCGGGCCTGGCTGCCACCCAGAACGTCTTCTACCTCCTCGAACCGGGGGACCGCCTCTTGGTGACCGATGATGCCTACGGCGGCACCTGGCGCCTCGCCGAGCAGGTCTGGCAGCGGTACGGGGTGAAGGCCCAATCGGTTGACCTGTGCGACCTCGATGCGCTTGCCGCCGCGCTGGCCGACGACGCGAGTGGCCCAGCGCGAATGGTATGGGTCGAGACGCCCACCAACCCGCTCCTCAAGGTGGTCGACATCAGTGCGGCGGCAAGACTCGCGGCGGCCAGGGGTGCGATCACGGTCGTCGACAGCACCTTCGCAACGCCGTACCTGCAGCGGCCGCTCGAGCTTGGCGCTGATCTGGTCCTTCATTCGGCAACGAAATACCTGGGCGGCCACTCGGACGTGGTCGGCGGCCTGATCGCGACCCGTCGCGACGACCTGGCGGAGCGCCTCCGGTTCCACCAGAACGCGGCTGGCGCCGTGCCGAGCCCCTTCGACTGTTGGCTCGTGATTCGCGGGCTGCGGACGCTGGCCGTGCGGATGGCGCGCGCCTCGGGCAGTGCGGCCGCAATCGCACAGTGGCTGATCGGCCGTCCGGAGGTCAGTGCGGTCAACTATCCAGGGCTCCACGGCCACGCTCAGCGCGAGCTCGTGGAGCGGCAGATGCGAGGCCCGGGCGCCATGGTCAGCTTCGTCGTCGCTGAAGCGGCCGGCGGCGAGGCTCGCGCCCGTCGCTTCGTGGCTGCCACCCGGCTCTTCACGCTCGCCGAGTCGCTGGGCGCGGTGGAGTCGCTGATCGAGCTGCCGGCGGCCATGACGCATCTATCCGTCGCCCACACCGCGCTCGCCGTTCCTCCATCGCTGGTCCGACTCTCGGTCGGGATCGAGAACGTCGATGACCTGGTGGCGGACCTGGATACCGCCTTCGCGTCGTCGGCATCGGCCTAGGCGTACCCTGCTGGCCATGGCCGATGCCTTCCCCCGTCCTGATCCGCTGGGCGGACGGCTCACGATCGGCTTCAAGACCACGCCCACCAACGTCACGTGGCAGACCCTCGACGAAATCTGGGATGCCGCGGGCACACTGGAAATCTTCACCGCCGGTTGGATGGCTGACCACCTGACCGATGCCGCGCGCGAGCGCGGTGGCCAGTCGTGGGAGGCGTTCAGCCTGATTGCTGCCCTGGCGCACCACGTCCCGGGCAAGTGGCTCGGTCATGCGGTGCTGGCGAATACGTTCCGTCATCCGGCTCTCGTGGCGAAGCAGGCCACCGTCATGGACCACGTCACGGGTGGCCGCTTCATCGTCGGGATCGGTGCTGGATGGCACGCGGGGGAGCACTCCGCGTTCGGCATCCCGCTGCCGCCGATCCGCGAACGGATCGACCGGCTCGAATCGGCGGTTGATGTGCTGCGTGCCCTCTTCTCGGATGCGGCCCGCTCCGAGCCGGGCGTGACGTTGGAGGATCCGTTCTACCCACTGCGTCATGCGGTCAACGATCCGGCGCCACTCTCGCCTGGCGGGCCACCCATCTGGCTCGGGGGCCAGAAACCGCGCGGGATCGCGCTCGCCGCGCGCGCAGGAAGCGGCTGGCTCATGCCGGGCAACCGGGCCGGCGAGATCGACTACCTGGTCGAAAAGCGTGACGCGATGCTGCGGGCGCTGGAGGCAATCGGTCGCGATCCATCCGGCTTCACGTTCGCGGCCCAGGTCAGCTGCGGCGCCTCCGAAGCGGACCGCCGTGCTGCACTCGACGCGGCGCGCGCCTTCAACGAGGCTGGGGCGCAGCACCTCATCCTGGGCTTTGCCCCAGGACTCGGCCCCGATGTCCTGCGGGCGATCGCGCGAGAAGTCGCCGAGCCGCTCGCCGAGCTCGCGGTGCCCGCGCGGATGGGCGGATGACCGAGCGCCGGGAGCCGGACCGCTTGCCCGCCCCAGACCTTCCTGCGCCAGACCTTCCTGCGCCAGACCTTCCTGCGCCGGACCTGCCGCCGGACGGTCCAACCGAGCTGATCCCGAACGAGCGCGGTGAGCTCGTCGAGCGTCTCTCCGGCGGAACGGCGACCCTGCTATTGGTCTGGCTGCTGGGCATCGGCGCCGGCAGCTGGCTGCTCGGCGTCTGGTTCTACGTCTGGCTCATCTCAGGCGAGCGACTCGGGATCGGTGCCCTGTTTGGGGGTCCCGGCCTCTACACCGCGATAGCCGGCGGCTCGGGGCCGTGCATCCTGTGGCTGGCAGGCCGCGCCCAGGGGCGATCGCTGGCCTGGTTCATCTGGACCTCAGCGAAGATCGGGTTGCTCATGGTGGTGGTCGTCGCCGTGGGTGTCGTCCTGATCGCCCTCATCTCAGGAGCCCTGCCCGGTCTCGGAGTGCTTGTCCTGACGCTCATCGCCGCGGCCTTCAGCCTGGTGATCAGCCTGATCTGGGCCGTCGCAACGTGGGCGGCTGATCAGTATGTCGCTAAGGCGCGGATGCCCGACGGTTGATACCCGACCCGTCTAGACCTCGTAGGTCTTGAGGGGCTCCGCGACCTCGACCGCGCCGTCGTAGGCGGTGCGCGCCTCGTCGAGCGCCCACTGCCCGCCGTCCGGCAGCGGGATATGGGTCAGCAGCAACTGCCGAACCTTTGAGCCCTGGGCAAGCTCGGCCGCCTCGGCCGGCATCAGGTGCCCGCGGCTCTGCGGCGCGGGGTCATCCTCCTTGAGGGAGCGTAGCGCGGCCTCGCATACGAAGACGTCGGCCTCGTCGGCGATGCGTGGCAGCGCCTCGCACGGTCCGGAGTCGGCCGAATAGGACAGGATCTTGTTCCTATCCTCACCGGTGCCGGTGGCCGCTATCCGGAAGCCCCACGTGCGTACGTAGTGCTGCGTCTCATCCGGCTCGAAGCGCAGGTTGCCGACCTCGATCGGACGTTTCCCGTCGTGCTCCACGAAGATGAAGCTCTTGTCGAAGAAGTTCACGTAGCCGGCGCCGAGGGCCAGCTCCGCCAGCTGTGCGGTCGAGCCCGGCGGCACGATCACCAGCAGGCGCTTCTTGGCCACGTCGATCCACGGGTAGCTGTAGCGCAGGGTGACCAGGTCCAGGCAGTGGTCGGTGTGCATATGGCTGATGAGGACGGCGTCGAGCTCGTCGGGCGTGTTGCGCTTTAACAGCTGGGCAACGACGCCCGGCCCAACGTCCATGAGCACTCGCGAGCCGCCGCCCTCGACGACATAGCCCGCGCACGCCTCTCCGGGATTCGGGCGCGCGGGGGAGCGCCCCAGGACGGTCAGTCGCATGTGCGCGTAGTTATCGCCGATTCGCCGACAGAGCGCATGTCAAATCGGTGACTGACAATCCGGGTCATTCCGGCATCACCGCCGAGGCGGCATCCAGTCGCACGCTGGTCGGCGCGCGGGCAGCCGAGGGCCATCGGTCAGCGTTTATCGATCGGGACGTACTCCCGTTCGCGCTCCCCCACGTAGACCTGCCGTGGCCGGCCGATCTTGGTCTCCGGGTCCTCGATCATCTCCTTCCACTGCGCAATCCAGCCCGGCAACCGGCCGATCGCGAAGAGCGCGGTGAACATGTTCTTTGGGAAGCCGATCGCCCGGTAGATGAGACCAGAGTAGAAGTCGACGTTCGGGTAGAGGCGCTTTGAGACGAAGTAATCGTCGTGGAGCGCCGCCTCCTCGAGCTGGCGGGCAACCTCGTACAGTCGGTCATCGGCTCCCAGCGCCGTCATCACCCGGTCTGCCGTCTGCTTGATCAGGAGGGCCCGCGGGTCGTAGGTCTTGTAGACCGGATGCCCAAAGCCGGGCAGCTTGAAGCGGTCATTGGGATTCTTGACCTTGTCGACCCACTTGCGGACGTCGCCGCCGTCAGCCGCGATCCGCTCGAGCGTGCGGATCACTTCCTCGTTGGCGCCACCATGCAGCGGTCCCCAGAGGGCATCCATCCCGGCGCTGATGGTGCTGTAGAGGTTCGCGTGGCTGCTCCCCACCAGCCGGACAGTGGAGGCGGAGCAGTTCTGCTCGTGATCGGCGTGCATGATCAGCAGCTGCTCGAGTGCGCGCTGGATCTCGGGATGGACCTCGTACGGCTCGGCCGGCACCGCGAACATCATGTGCACGAAGTTCGCAGCGTAGTCGAGGTCGTTGCGAGGGTAGACGTACGGTTGGCCGATGCTCTTCTTGTAGGCCCAGCCGGCGATTGTGGGCACCTTGGCGATCAGGCGCCGGATCGTGAGCTGCACCGCCGCCGCGTCGAAGATGTCGTGGCTGTCCTGGTAGAACGTCGACAGTCCAACGGTCGCCGACGAGAGGACGGCCATCGGGTGAGCGTCGTACGGGAAGCTGTCGAAGAATCGGCGCATCTCTTCGTGGATCAGCGTGTGGTGAGTGATCTCATCGATCCAGGTCCGGAGCTCCACATCGGTGGGCAACTCACCGAAGATGAGCAGGTAGGCGACCTCCAGGAAGCTGCTCCCCTCTGCGAGCTGCTCGATGGGATAGCCCCGATAGCGAAGGATCCCGCGCTCGCCGTCGAGGAAGGTGACGGCCGATGTGGCCGCCGCGCTGTTCTTGTAGCCGTTGTCCAGGGTGACGAGGCCCGTCGCGGCCTGGAGGCGACTGATGTCCAGTCCGGGGTTGCCATCGGTGCTCGGAACCACGGGCATTTCGAGGGTTTGGTCGCCGTAGGTGATGGTTGCGGACGTGGTGCGCGCCGCGGTCTCGCTCGTCACTGCAGTAGGTCCTTCACCGCGTCACGCTCCTCGAGCAGTTCATCGCGTGTGGCATCGATCTTTGCCTGTGCCCACGCATTGTGCTCGATCCCCTGTGCAATCTGAACGACGCCCGGCGCCTCGCCGCGCAACGGGTAGCCAAACACCAATCCCTGTGGAATGTCGTAGCCATCCCGTTCCGGAGCCGGGATCGCCACGGAGAAGATGGCCCCCGATGGACGCACGACATTACGCACCGTGTCGATCACGGCATTCGCGGCGCTCGCCGCCGAGGACTGGCCGCGGGCGGCAATCACCGCCGCCCCGCGCTGCTGAACATTCGTGATGAATTCGCCCTGGAGCCACGCCTCGTCGCCGATCACGTCGACCGCCGGACGGTCGGCAATCGTCGCGTGGTAGAAGTCCGGGAACTGGGTCGACGAGTGATTACCCCATATCGCGAGGTCCTCGACCTCGGCCACGGGCACGTTTGCCCTGGCCGCGAGCTGCGACCGGCCACGGCTCTGGTCGAGCATGGTCATGGCGAACCAGCGGTCCGCGGGCACCTCGCGAGCATGGGCCATTGCGATGAGGCAGTTCGTGTTGCACGGATTGCCGACCACCACGACCCGCACATCGTCGGCCGCGTTGCGCGCGAGCGCCTCGCCCTGCGGGCCGAAGATCCCGCCATTCACCGCGAGCAGGTCTTTGCGCTCCATCCCCGCCTTGCGCGGTACGGCGCCGATCAGCAGGGCCCAGTTGACACCCGAGAACGCTTCGTCCGCAGACGAGGTGCGTACCACGCGCCGCAGGAGCGGGAAGGCGCAGTCGTCGAGCTCCATCGCCACGCCCTCCAGGGCAGGCAGCGCGGCCTCGAGCTCAAGGAGCTGCAGGTCAACATTGGTTTCGGGTCCGAACAGCTCGCCGGACGCGATCCGAAAGAGGAGCGCGTATCCGATCTGCCCGGCGGCGCCCGTGACGGCGACCTTGACGTGAGCGTTGGGCATGAACACTCCAGGCTGGGCGGGTCAGGACGAGTGTAGCGCCCGTGCGTGGCGGTCGCCCCCGGTACGATCGACCCTCGGCGATGCGATACTCCGGCGGTGGATGAGCCCATGACCGATCGCCCGACAAGGCGCCCGGACGACGGCGGGCTCGAGCGCCGGTTCTCCGCCGCCGTCGAGGGCGGTGAGATCGGCGGACAGCTCAGCGGTGCCGGTCCCCGAACGCTCCTCCTCCACGGAGGTCCCGGCCTCTCGGACTACCTCGCGGATCTTGCTGCTGAGCTGGCCGAGTCATTCACCGTCGCCCGCTATCAGCAGCGCGGCCTGGCTCCTTCGTTGACCGGCGGGGCCCGCGATGTCGAGGGGCACGTCGCCGATGCCGTCGGGGTGCTCGATGGACTGGGGTGGGATCGGGCGTGGGTCATTGGTCATTCGTGGGGCGGGCACCTGGCGATGCACGTCGCCGTGGCGCATCCGGATCGGGTGGCTGGAATCGTGGTGCTCGACGCGTTGGGTGCGTTGCGTGATGGCGGCGCTGCGGCGATGGGCGACCGCCTGCGACGCGACCTCCCGGATTCGGCACGCGCCAGGCTCGCCGAGCTGGACGCGCGCGAGGAGCGCGGGGAGACGAACACCGAGGAGCAGATGGAAGGGCTCCGGCTACTCTGGCCGTACTACTTCGCGGAGCCGTCGACGGCCCCGCCCATGCCGCCACTGCGCTTCGACCTCGATGGCTATGCAACTGCATGGGCCAGCGTCGAGGAGCACTGGGAGGCCGGCACGCTCGAGCGCGGCCTGCCCAACCTGAAGATGCCAGCCCTCTTCATGCACGGTGAGCTCGATCCGATCCCCGCTGAGGAATCGCGCCGCAGCGCTGCACTGATGCCAGCTGCACGTCTCGAAATCCTGTCGGGCCTCGGCCACTTTCCGTGGATCGAATCGCCGGGGATCGTCCGCGGCCTCGTGGCCGCAGGGGTCGCGGAGTCCGAACTGGTGGCGGGCTAGCCCGCCACTCGATTCAGGCCAGCTGCACCAGACCCGCCATGCTTGCGCCAAGCCCCGCCCAGCGCTGGGCGAAGTCCGGGCGCAGGGCATACCAGATGTTCGTCCCCTGACGCTCCGCGCTGATCACGCCGGCCTCCCGCAGCACCTTGAGATGGTGCGAGATCGTGGGCTGGCTTACGTCGCAGCAGTCGGTGAAATCGCAGGCACAGATCTGACCAACGGGAGCGCTAGAGGCCAGCTGACGGACGATGGCCAGCCGCGTTGGGTCAGCGAGGGCTGACAGGAGGAGGACGTCGGGGTCAGCGGAACGCATCGAGGCAGATTAGCAGACATCATCGACGTCGGTCTATATTGACAGCGGTCTATATGATGCGACTGCGCGCCGAGATGCGGCGCCTCCAGCGTGGAAGGAGGTGGATCCGATGCCGAGACGCGATTGCGACTGTGACTGCGACTGCGATTGCTGCGGCGGCTGCTGCTAGTCCAGTGCGGATGGAGTGTGGATAAGTCGGCAGCCCCGGCGCAAAGGTGTGGATAAGTGGGGTTGTGCCCGGTCGCCAGCCGACCCTATGCTCCAGAGGTCCCGAAGGGGCAGCCAAACGGCACCGGAGATTGCATCAACGGTCCGCAGGCGGTTCCTTCGGGACGTTTCTATGTCCCGCGACTTGCAGGCCCTACTCGCCGACGGAGAGGTTCCTCTGCAGGCGTCGGACTACCTCGGCGGTTTCGCCTGACTCGTGGCCCGGCTCGGATGACGGACCGGCGAACGTGCCGAACTGGCGATCGCCGGCGTCACCCAGGCCTGGCACGATGTACCCGCGCTCGTTGAGCGCCCGGTCGACGGCGGCGACGTGGATGTCGACATCGGGGTGCGCCCCGGAGAGGGTCGCGACTCCCTCCGGAGCGGCTATCAGGCTCACCTGCTTGATGCGTGCCGCGCCCCACGTCTTCAGAATGTCGACGGTCGCAGCAGACGAGCCCCCGGTGGCCAACATCGGATCCAGGATCAGGCAGACCTGCACGGTCGCGGCGTCCGGCAGCTTGTTGTAGTACTCGACGGGCTTCAGGGTGCGCTCGTCCCGGTAGAGACCGATGTGCCAGACCTCGGCGCTCGGCATAAGCTCGAGCATCGCATCAACCATCCCGAGCCCTGCGCGCAGGACGGGAATGAGCCCGATCTTCGGCTCCACGCGCGTCCCCGTCATCGGCTCGAGGGGGGTCTCCACCGTGATCTGGGTCGTCTCGACGTCGGCCATCGCCTCGTAGCCGATGAGCCAGGTCAGCTCCCTCACCAGCTCGCGGAAGAGCTTGGGATCGGTCGTCCGATTCCGAAGATAGGCGAGCTTGTGGGCGACGAGGGGATGGTGGCTGACATGGAGGTTCGGGTACCGATCGGCAAGCTCGGACATAGCAGCCGATTCTAGGCGCGTACCACCCGCTCGGGGACGGCACTCGACGCGTCCAGCCAGCGGAGCCATCGTCCGTGTGGGTGCGCGAGCGCGAGGGGTCGATGAGCGCTGCTCGCATCTGGCTCGAATGTCGACAGGGCGATCGCGGCAGACGGCCCGGCTGACCGCTCATCGGGGAGGCCGCGGACCAGCTCGCCGCCCATGGTCCGCAGGATCTGAATGGCCTCGAAGCTGACCATCCATATCGTCCGTTGATGGCGGCGCGCTGCTCCCGCCACGACTTCCACGAACGCCCGTCGTCGAGCCGACGTCAGATAGAGGAGCGCCGTGGCGTGCATAACGACCAAGGCGAGCTCGACAGGAGCTTCCGCGATGAGGGCGGCGAGGCTATCGACCAGGTCACCCCGGACTATACGAGGAGGGTCAGCCCGCGCCAGAGCAACGGCTCTGCGCAGATCCTCCGCTCGTTGCCGGTGCTCCGGCCAGAGGCAGGCGGCGAGCCAACGGACCGCCTCGGGGTCATGCACGTCCACCGGTGCCAGGTCAATTCCCGCGCGCCACGCGACACTGACCTGCGCGGGAATCGGCGGCTGCAGGGACGGAAGGAGCTCGCACCCGAGCTGCAGCGGCGACGACCGGTCGCCGCCGCGTGGCACGCCGTAGTCGTAGCGGTATCGATCCGGTTGCAGCAGCAGACCGGCCGAGGCGCCTGGCTCGAGCAGCGCCAGGGGCCTCTCCGATTCACGTGCGACCATGCCGAGTGCTGGGTACAGGACGGCCGCGCGACGCGGCTCGTTGGTCTGGGTCGAACGCCCACGGACTCGGACCAGGATCTCGTCGCGGTACGCGGCGCAGAAGACGCGGAACGTCGCGTAGGTCAGGTCGTCAGGCGCCAACGCCTCCCCGACGACGCTCGGGTAATAGCGAGCGAGCGGATGGCGTGCCGCCGCGTCGCCGTTCAGCAGCAGGTCGTGGACCGCGGCGAGCAGCAGGTTCGGGATCCGCTGGACCGGTGCTGCCTCGAGGAGCAGGCTCGCGGTCTCCGGATCGTCGGCGAGCCCGGAACACAGCACGACGTACAGAGGAGATCCAAACGGGCCGGACGCCTGTTCCGGTCCGAAGCGCTGGAATCGGTGGAGGATCTGGGTCAGCGCGGACATCGGTCCGGACCCCGATCTATCCTCCCGCTCGACGGGGCTGGTAGGCTATGCCGTCCCTGCACGTCCCATCGCGCACCGGCCGTGCCCAGCCTGCGCTCCGAAGAGGAGGAATTCCCAGCCATGGTCTTCGGCAAGCGTGACACGAAGCCCGACGCGCTGACGCGCGAGGATGTCGTCGGCAATCTCTATCCAGATAGTCTCAGCAGCGAGGTCGACGTGACGCCCTCTCCTTCCGACTTCCGCCGCGACGCTGGCAACGAGAGCGTCATCGATCCGCATGCCCGCTTCAACGGGAAGTACGTCAGCGACCGCGACCTGCGGATCGAGGGCGAGGCCCAGGGTGAGATCGAGTGCCAGGGAACGCTGATCATCAGCCCACAGGCCCGGGTACGAGCCGCTATCAAGGCGCTCAACGTCATCATTAACGGCGACTACGAAGGCGACGTCGACTGCGGCGGCCGGTTCGAGGTCGGCTCCACGGGTCGCATCAAGGGCGCCGTGAAGACCCAGGTTCTCGTCGTCAAGGAGGGTGCCCACTGGGAGGGCTCAGTGACAATGACGCATGAGGCGCCTCGCCCCGCGTCGCAGCCGTCTCCAACCGGCCCCGGAACGCAGAAGCCCTCGACGCCGCCCCCACCCTCGTCCTCATCCGGTAATGGCCCGTCGATCTTCAGCAAGCAGGACCGTGAGGCGGCCCCTGCAGGGAGCGAGCGACAGGCGACTGGGCCTGGCGGCGGGGAGTAGCAAGCTCGTCGCGAGCAAGATCGGGCGGGTAGCCCCGGTTCCGCGTGCCTCGCCCAGCGGCCGCGCCACCCGTCTTGGTCGAGGTTCGGCGAGGAGGGCGCGTCGAATCCCGACATCGAGGGGACGTGGCGGTCGTGGCGCCGGATGGCCGGCTCCTTTCCTCGGTCGGCGACCCGGAGCGATTGACGTACCTCAGGTCGAGCGCAAAGCCATTCCAGCTCGTTCCGTTCGTAGCCTCCGGGCGCTTCGACACCTACGACTTCGGCAACCCCACCGAGGCGATGGCGATCATGGCCGCCAGCCATTCGGGTGAGGACCGCCATGTGCGCACTGTTCAGGCGCTCCTTCGCCAGGGTGGCTTATCGCGCGACGTTCTCCAGTGCGGCACCCATCCGCCGTTCGACACCGAGACCGCGCAGCGCCTGTTGCGCGACGGCGAGCCGCTGACCCCGCTGCGCCACAACTGCTCGGGAAAGCACGCCGGCTTCGCACTCCACGCCAAGGCGGCCGGCTGGGATATCGAGACCTATTGGCAGCCTGCCCACCCGACCCAGCAGCTCGCCCTCGAGGTGATCTCGACCCTGACCGATGTGCCGGTCGGCGACGTCGCGACGGCGACTGACGGGTGCGGGGTCGTGACCTTTGGCGTTCCGCTGCGCGCTCTTGGGCTGGCGTTCGCGCGCCTGGCGGATCCGTCTGAGGTGTCCGATAAGCCGACCCGCGCGGCCCTAGAGCGGATCCGCGACGCGATGATTGCTCACCCCGAGCTCGTCGGTGGGGAGCGTCGGCGGTTCGACACAGCGCTCATGCGCGCCGTACCCGGTGCCGTGGTTGCCAAGGGTGGCGCCGAAGGAGTCCAGGGCTTGGGGGTGCTTGCCGGCAAGGCACAGGCCGTAGAAGACGGTGCCCTCGGTCTTGCCTTGAAGATCGAGGACGGCGACTTTGCCCGCCGCGCGGGCAGCACCGTCACATGTGCCGCGCTCCGCAACCTTGGCGTCCTGGACGGCGGGGCTTCCGCGCAGCTCGCCGACTACGCCTCCCCGCCGATCCGCGATCCTCGCGGCGATCCCGCCGGCGAAGTCATGGCCATCCTCGCCCTTTCCTGATCACGAGAGCGGTGCCGGTACTCCGAGCTCGTCACCCCAAAGTTCCAACAGAAAGGGACTTTAGCCGCCTGTCGTGACGTGCCCAATTCCGGGACCCTAGACATCGGCATCGACTGTCAGGAGAAACCCGGGTTGCACGACGATAAGGCGGACCGCGCCAAGCAGCGGTCCATCATTCCAGCGTGGCTCCCCACGCCATTTGGAGCGCGCGCCGCCGTGGTCATGGCGATCACGGCGGTGCTGGCGATCGTCGCTGGATTCTTCGTGGTCTCGCAGCTGACGGACCAGATGGGTCGCGAGGCGGAAGCCCGCCTGGAGCACCACGCCACGGAAGAGGCCCGCGCCCTTCAGGAGATCATGGCCTCCGCCTCGCGTGACATTCGCCTTGCGAGTCGCAACACCATCTTCGAGGAGGCACTCGCCCACAAGGCGGGACAACTGCTGCCAGCCGATCAAAGGGAGATCGAAGAGGCGATCACATACCTGGGGGACCGATACCACGTCGACGAGATCTGCGTGATCCGCGCGAGCGGGCTCGAGACCGCCCGTTGGGTAGGAGGGAAGGGAGTCGCGCCGGTCGGCGATCTGTCTCCCGATGAGCGTCAGAACAATCCCGCGGTCATACCGACGCTCCCGCTTCCCGATGACTCCTTCTATCAGTCGCAGCCATACATCTCGCCGGACTCCAACCGCTGGGTGATCGGCGTCGCCACGCCCCTCATCCTGCCCTCCGGCGAGCACGCGGGCATCCTCCACTTCGAGATCCCGATCCAACGATTTGCAACCGAAATGGCAGGCATGCCGTTCGGGGGCACCAGCTTCTCGATCCTCATGGATCGCTCCGGGCGACTTCTCGTCCACCCGCAGCTTGCCCAGTTCCGCTCATCCCAGGGTTTCCCGACCGATCCGAACACCAGCCAATTCCCGCTCGCTGCGGCGACAGGCTCGGCTTCGTGGCGCGAGGCTGTTGGCGACATGGCCTCGGGTCAGCCGGGGAGCGTCTCCTTCGAGGAAGGCGGCGTGGCTTACCGAGCCAGCTACGCGCCGGTTGCGGGCTCGAATCGGATAGTGGCGGTTGTGAGCCCGGTCAGCGAGCTCTACGCCGACGTCAACAGGGCGCTGTTGAATCTGGCCGTCACGGCGGGTCCATTGATCCTGCTCATGATCGGGGTCACGGGCTGGTTCGCTCGCCGCATGGGCGGCGCCAACCGCCGGCTGGCCGGCCTGAACAAGCGCCTCGCAAGCACGAACATGCGTCTCGAGGAGACGAGCAAGGCGAGCGCAGAGCTGGCGCACGAGTCGGCGGTCGTCAATCAGTTCACCGAGCTGACCGCCCTCACCGAGGACGACGTGTCGCTCTCCGACGCCACCCTGGCGACCCTCGATGAGCTCCTGCGACCCGATGATGCGGCACTTCACGTATCGAATCGATCCCAGGATCGGGCGGTTCCCCAGGCGACACTCGGAGAGCGGAAGGCGGAGGTCCTCTCACTCCACGACCTTGGCCGCTGCCCGGCGCTCCGCCGAAGCAGCCTCTACGTGACCGAGGACGTATCAGCGCGCCTCGCGTTCCGCTGTCCCGTTTATCCAGTCGAGAGCGGGACGCTGGCGTGCGTCCCTCTGGTCGCCCTGGGTGACACGGTTGGCGCCGCACACCTGCACTGGGCCACGAGGCGCGAGCTCTCCCTGCCGCTGCGACTCGCAATCACGCGGGTGAGCGAGCATGCCGCGCTGTCGATCGCCAATCGACGGTTGCTGCTGGCACTGCGCGGTCAGGCGAATACCGACGCGCGGACAGGACTGACCAACAGCCGAACCTTCGACGAAGCCCTCGAGAAGATGCTGGCCAATCGGGCCGAGCGCGAACCACTCGCCGTGCTGATGCTGGACCTCGATCACTTCAAGGAATTCAACGATCGGTACGGGCATCCGGCCGGCGACGAGGCCTTGCGAGCGTTCGCCCATCTCTTGCGCTCCAGCATTCGCGAGCAGGACGTCGCGGCGCGCTACGGCGGGGAGGAGTTCGCGATCTATCTTCCCGGCCAGACTGCGAGTGCGGCGGCCGAGGTGGCCGAGCGAATCCGCGAGCGCACCGAATCAGCAATCATTCCTCTGGCGCCCGGAC
>JALYLE010000305.1 GCA_030774375.1 Chloroflexota bacterium
GCTTGGGCGTGGCGCGCGATGTCGTGCGCGACGCCCCGCGCACGACGCAGACGCAGGCCCTCGTGGACGGCTACCTGCGGCTGGCTCGAGAGGCGCCGGTCGGCGCTGGAATCGCCGCGGTGTATGCTTACGAGGCCCAGGTGCCGCAGGTCGCGCAGGCGAAGATCGATGGACTGCGGGAGCGGTACGGGGTCAGCGACGAGCGGACGCTCTCCTTCTTCACGACCCACGCGTACCTGGACGTCGAGCACTCGGCCGCGGAGCGAGAGATGGTTGCTCAGCTGGGCGACGGTCACGCCGACGAGACGCTCGATGCCGCGCGCTGGGCCGTCAATGCCTGGTGGGCATTCCTGGACGGCGTCACGCCAGGCACCACGAGCTAGGCACGTTGGCCGTCCTCGGGGGCCGCTCGCCGTCCCGCCCGCGTTTGCCGCTCAGGTAACTAGCGGAGAAGAAGGCTCCGCGCCGCGAGTCAATCTGGCCCGAATTTGCCTGCCTGGTAACGCATGGCCAGCGAAAGGCTTGAATTGACGGTGTTGGGCGCTCTCGGTGCCCGTTAGGTACCCACGCCGCAAACGGCGTGGCCGCGCGGCCGAACGGCGTGGCCAAGCGGCCAGACCGCGTGGCCGAACGGCCAGCGCTGTCACAGTCGGATTCGCGTGGTGGATACTCAGCGGCGATGGCGGTACCGCAGTTCGGCATCTTTGCGCAGGGCACCATCGCCCACGAATTCATCGAGTTCGACGTCCGCCCCGACGTAGACCTCGCGACCGCCGCCACCATGCTCCAGCAAATTCGCCAGCCGGCAGTCTCCGCCGGCGGCGTGAACCTGGTCGTGGCCTTTGGCAGCGACTTCTGGCAGGGGCTGGCGCCGGATCACGCTCCGCCGGGCCTCGCTCCCTTCAGACCGATCGGCACGGTCGGCGGCCACCACGCGCCGGCGACGCAGCACGATCTGTGGATGTGGATTAGTGGCAGCTCGCGCGACGTCGTCTTCGAGCACAGCCGGTCGGCAGCCTTGGCCCTCGAGGACGTTGCCGCTCTCGCCGGTGATCAGGCGGCATTCGTTCATCGCGATAGCCGCGACCTGACCGGCTTCATCGACGGCACTGCGAACCCGACCATGCTCGAGGCCCCCAAGGCGGCCCTCGTGCCCGAGGGCCAGCCCGGCGCCGGTGGCAGCCATGTCATGGCCATGCGGTGGGTCCACAACCTGAGGGCTTTCGAGGCCCTCCCCGTCGAGGAGCAGGAGCGTGTCTTCGGTCGAACCAAGGCCGATTCGATCGAATTCGCCGATGACGTCAAGCCGCCCACCGCGCACATCGCCCGGGCCGAGATCGAGGACGAGTCAGGCGAGGAGCTGCCTATCTATCGGCGAAGTGTGCCGTATGGGACGATCAGGGAGCACGGACTCTATTTCGTCGCCTTCTCCGCGGATCGGGCTCGATTTGATCGCATGCTGGCTCGCATCTTCGGCGTCAGCGGCGATGGCCTGCACGACCGACTCGCAGATTTCACCCGCCCCGTGAGTGGCGCGTACTACTTTGCGCCGCCACTCGACCTTCTCGGCGATCTCGCTGGCTGACGTTGCGAATTTCGCTCGCCACTCTGCGGAAATTCTCAGACTAATCTCAGAAACCGGGGCCAGGCTTGGCCCATGTTTCAGCAGCCAGACGACCGGCCAACCGACGTGACGTCGGCGCCGACACCCCCTCCCATCTTCCCCTCAACCTCCACCGCCCGCACCGCCAACCCGCGCCCACGATGGTGGGTCACCTTCATGGTTGGCGCCCTCTTGATCGGCCTCCTCTCCGGAACGTTGAGCGCGGTGGCCGTCACGAATCTGCTGGAGCCGCAAGCGACCAGCAGCACTACCGGGTCCACGACGCGGGGCGGAACGACCGTCAGCGATGTCCATATCGATGAGAGCTCCGCGGTCATCGCCGCTGTCGGCAAGGTCTCGCCGGCGGTCGTCGTGATCCAGGTCCAGAGCACCGGCCTGCGCGGCACAGGCAGCAGCGTGGGATCGGGCTTCATCTTCAACTCCAACGGCTGGATCCTTACCAATCGCCACGTTGTCGAGGGCGCCGACAAGATCACGGTGGTCCTCCAGGACACGCGGGAATTCAGCGGCACGGTCTACGGGGTCGACACGCTCACCGACCTGGCGATCGTCAAGATCAGGGCCACGGGGCTGCCAACGGCGCCCATCGGCTCCAGCAGCGGGCTCGAGGTAGGCCAGCTGGCGATCGCCATCGGCGACCCGCTCGGCAACTTTGAGAACACCGTGACCACGGGCGTTGTCTCCGGGCTCGGGCGACAGATTACCGCCGGTGACGCCCAGTCCGGCGAGCAGCTGAATAACCTGATCCAGACCGATGCCGCGATCAACCCGGGGAACTCCGGTGGCCCGCTCGTCAACAGCGCGGGACAGGTGATCGGTGTCAACACCGCGGTCAGCCAGAACGCGCAGGGCATCGGATTCGCCATCCCGATCGATGCCGCCAAGCCGCTCATGCAGCAGGCACTCGCCGGCAAGGCGCTGGCACGGCCGTGGCTGGGGGTCTACTACCAGCCGGTCACCAAGCAGCTCGCCAAGGATCGCGGCCTATCGGTCGAGACCGGCGCCCTCATCGCCGTGCCGCAGAACGGCACCAGTGCTGTGATTCCGAACAGTCCGGCGGCCGCCGCCGGTCTGCGCGATGGCGATGTGATCCTGGCCGTCAATGGCACCGCGGTGGATGCCAGCCATGACGTCTCAACTCTGCTCCTGCCGTATGCGCCCGGGCAGACCATCGCCCTCAAGATCCAGCGCGGCACGAGCAGCCTCGACGTCAACGTGAAGCTCGGAACCCTGCCGTCGAACGGGTGACGGCGGATCTCGCGGGGAGGTCATCAACCCGCCCACCAGCAAAGGAGTTCACCCATGGAACCGATAGAGCAGCCACCGCCGGAGCAACGGCCGCGGCGCGGGCCTCTCAGACGGGCCAAGGTCGCCATAGGGGCGCTGGTCCTGGTGGGGGCGCTGGCCACGTGGGGAGTGACCACCGTCTTCGCGGCCAGCCCGAGCCCCAGCACGAATGCCAGCCCCGGCGCATCAGCGTCACCAGGGACGGGCACCCACCAATGCGACAAGGCC
>JALYLE010000306.1 GCA_030774375.1 Chloroflexota bacterium
GGACCCTGTCGTGTGGCGTGTCAGCGCCCTTTGTGCAGCACAGCCGCACAGCCGCACAACCACCCTTGACGCAGCGACCTCAGCCCTGACCGCAGCCGACCTCTGCGTCAGGCCGGCGTCAGCTCCAGCAGCGAGATCGCCGGCATCGGCAGATCCAGCTGAAGCTCCAGGCTGCCGCCATCGGAGGTGAGGATGCGCTCAGGCTCCAGGTCCTCCAGCCGGTCCGCGGCGCGCAGCGCAGTCCACTGTTCCGCGGTTGGCCAGCCATCAGCGCGCATGCCTTCCCACGTGGCACCCAGGTTCGAATGCGCGGCGTCGATGCGCCGATGGCGGACGCGGTACGCAGGCGCCACCACGCCCGTGATGTGCACCGTCGCCGAGCGGTCCAACAGCGGGTCGCCCGCGGCTTTGAAGCGGTCGACGGTGCAGTTCCAGGCCAGCACCATGATCCGCCCCGAGTCGTCGACGGCAGCGAGAGCGTCCACCATGTCGCCGGCCGCGTCGCCGTCCAACCGAACGTCGAGCCGGTCCGGACCGAGCTGCTCGAGCATCCACATCGCCCAGTACCGCGGCTTGCGCAGGTTCCCAACGCTGAGCAGCCCAAAGCCGCCATGCAGCAGGCCGGTCGGCCAGCCAAGCTCCTCGAACTGGTCGGAGGCGACCCAGTAGGCGAGCGCCTCCAGGCGGCCCATGGAGCTCTTCATGCCGCGCACCAGGAAGCCGGCGGACCAGACCGTGTCGTTCAGGGCGCGGAAATGTCCCGCGTGCGCGCCCCATTCGGTCCACCACAGGCGGAGGCCGGGATAGCCGTGACGCGCGCAGATCGGGCGCAGGTCCAAGGGGACGTTGCCGTAACTGTGGGTCGACAGAAAGTCGATTGGCGCGCCGCTCGAACGCACGTGATCCAGCAGCTCGTCGACCCAGCCGACCGCGGCTGTGGCTGGACCGCCCACCAGCAGTTCGGGGTCGACGGATTTGACCGCGGCAACCGTCACGTCGTAGAGGCGCAGGTAGTCGTCGCGCGTGCCGCTCCAGAAGACGTCCAGATTCGCCTCGTTCCAAACCTCGAAGCCCCACCGCCGAACCTCGTAGCGGCCGTAGCGGTCGACCAGGTAAGCCACCAGCGCACCGACCAGCTCGCCCCAGCGCTCGTAGTCGCGCGGCGGCGAGACGATGGCGTGGTACTCGAAGACCGTCTTGGACGGGTCGCGCGCCAGGTCACGCGGCATGAAGCTGATCTCTACGACTGGCCGAAGGCCAATTTCCAGGACCTGGTCGTAGATGGCGCCAATCCGCGCGAAGTCGTACCGCGGTTCGCCGTTCACCTCCCGATAGACGCCGAGCTCGTCGTGCAGGATGGCGTGCGCTCGCACCGCCTCGACACCGAGCTCATCATGGACAGTGCGCAGTGCCCGAGCCAGATCTGGACCGATGGCCACGGCACCCGGTCCCTCCCCGTAGGTCAGGAGCGAAAGGTGCTCGGAGCCGATCATCGGACGCCATGGCCGATGCAGCGGCCCCACCACCCGGCCTGCGTCGGCGCGGATCGTCACCCGACCATCCCCCTCCAGCCGGGGAGCGGCCGACACCGGCTCGGAGAGCGGCTGGCCGTCGTCCTCGACGTTCGCCGCCGATGCCACGCGATACCACGCCGTCACCCCGGGCTCGCCGCTCGTATCGGTCAGGCAGTTGTCCGGGATGGCGCGCACCAACGGCTCGCCGACGACGATTGGCTCATAGGCACCCTCGAGAGCCGGCGCGCGGTAGAGCAGGTACCCCGCCGCCCCCTCGACCGGGTCCCAGGAGAGCGTGACCTGCCCGCGTCCCTCGTCCGCGCGCAGGCCGGATGGGGGGGCCAGGTCCGGAAGCCGGATCCCGGCCGCCTCGTCACTCGCCTGCCCGACGCGCGCCTCCCAGTCGCGCCGGGCCTCGCTCGGACCGGTCGTCGCCCGGGGTTCCGGCGGCTCCTGCATCCGGTGCGTCAGTTGCCCAAGCTGGCGTTGAACGTCTCGAGACCGAGCAAAGGCTTGATGACGTTCTGCACCGGACCGCGGACGAAGGAACGGCGAAGCAGGTCATTGGCAAGCTGGTTCCCGATCGATCCCATCACCATCCCCTGGTCAAGCGACAGGTAGCGCCTCGCAATCGTGTCGCTGACAACGGCGACCGAGTCGTAGAAGCCACCCGGCCCGTAGGCGTGCAGGATGGTCTCGATGCCGGCCAGGTTTTCCATCGCTTCCTGTGGCGCGAACCGCAGCGCCAGGAACGCGGCGTGCGGAGTGACGACGCCATCACCGAACGTGGGATTGGGGTTCGTCGCAGGGCGGCAGCCCTCGTACCCGACATCCGGGTTCGTTCCCTCGAGGTCGGAGAAGTAGCCGTCCGGGTTGCTCCCGATCAGGTCGACACCGTAGGCGTTGTACCCGCCGCGCGGGTCGCTCGCCGGGGAGAAGCCCCAGTACCCGTACTGAGCCTCATCCATCCCGTGCTCGATCTGCGCTCGGACGGTGGCCCGGTGGTTGATGCCCCAGCTGTTCGGCCCCCACGTCTCCTCGGGGACGAAAAGGTCCGGCATCAGTGCCTCGAACATATCACCGCCCCAGGACGGCACGATCCGCATCCCGCGGTACTGGAAGGCGCCCTCGTAGACCGGCACACCCAGGTAGGTCGCATCGAAACCGACGGGTCGCTGCTCGACCCATGACCAGTCACAGCTGGAGGGGAAGGTTCGGTAGGTGCCGAAATAGGCCGCGGGCGGGATCTGGCCGAACGCGATCCCGATGTAGTTCGAGATCCGCGGCTCGGTGACCGTTATGTCGTACGTGTTGCAGGTGTACCAGACGTCCGGCCCGATGCCGAGATAGTTGCCCTTGATGAAGCAGCCAGGTGGCGGACTGTCCCAGAATCCGCCGCGCAGCAGGCCGGGGAAGCTCGGGCCCCGGGCATTCGGGTCGAAGAAGAAGCCGAAGTTCATCTTGGTAAGGAGGGCGTTTGCCTTGCCGGCAAGCCGCGGCTCGGCGGTCCGCACCACCATCAGCGCGGCAGCGAACCAGCCGTTGTCGACGCTCGAGAGGAACGGGTAGATGGTCGAGCCGTCCGGCGGCCAGACGTGGACCACATCACCGGTGGCCGGGTCGTACCAGTTATAGAACATGCCGCTCGGCACGTTGTGCACGACATGCGACATGGTGGTCAGCGTTGTGTTGAGCCGCTCGTAGGCCTCATCGGCCGAGATGATCCCGAGCTCGCGGGCGACGAGCGCGCTCCACATGTAGGCGCCGATGTTGGTCGGCGAGGTGTACCGACTGCGCGTGGCCAGGTCAAGGCTCCCGTCGATGTTGTCGGCCGGGAGCCCCGTCTCGGGGAAGACCATCGCATCGAACGAATGCCACGTGTCGAGGGCGTAGCGCTGCAATGTCTCCCGCTGCGAAGCGATGAGCGGCCCCTCGGCCGCCGTCACCATGGATGGCATGGCGGCCGTTAGCGACAGTAGGCTCGCCAAGATCAGAATGCGAAATCGTCGATTCATCGAAGTGCCCTCCAGGGTATGCGTGGAAGACGGTCGAGGGTATGGGCGCGGCGCCGCCGGCAGGCCGGGGCCGCTGCGTCCATCGGTCTCACTTGAAGCCGGTCATGGCAATGCCCTGCGTGAAGTAGCGCTGGAGCGCCAGGAAGACGAGCAGCACGGGGACCACGACCACCACGGCGCCGGCGAGCAGGAGGCCGAAGTTCGTGTTGTTCTGCCCGGTGGCGAAGAGCGCGAGGGCGACCGGCAGGGTGAACATGTCCTGGCTCTGGGCCACCACCAGTGGCCAGAGGAAGTTGTTCCATGACGCCAGGAAAGTGAGGATCCCGAGCGTGGCCAGTGCCGGAACCGAAAGGGGCAGGATGATCCGCGAGAAGATGTAGTACTCGGTCGCGCCGTCGACCCGGGCGGCGTCCAGCAGCTCATCCGGCAGCTCGCCTATGAACTGGCGCATCAGGAAGACGCCAAAGGGTCCCGCCAGGAATGGCAGCAGCAAGCCGAGGTGCGTATTCGCCAGTCCCATGTTGGTGACCAGCACGAAGAGTGGGACGAAGGTGACGATGCCGGGCACCATCAGCATCCCAAGCACGATGACGAAGAGGAGCCGCTTGCCGGGGAACGACAGCTTGGCCAGCGCGTATCCAAGCATCGAGCAGAACAGCAAGTTACCGGCGGTGACGGCCACGGCGACGATGGTCGAGTTGAGGAAGTAGCGAGGAAACTCCTGCTTGGCGAACAGGTCGCTGTAGTTCTGCGTGGTCGGATGGAGTGGGAGCCAGGTCGGCGGGACCTGGCGGATCTCAGCCGTTGTCTTGAACGAACCGAGCAGCATCCAGATGAACGGTCCCACCAAAAGCAGGAGACCGATGATCAGCCCCAGGTGGATCCAGACCGACGCCGTGATGCGCGGGAAGCGTGGTCGCCGGGTGCGCACTCGACGCGCCCGCCCGGCGACGGTCCCGCTTGCGGTTGTGGTCATGGCGGGGCCTCCTCAGGTATTCGACTGCAGGAAGCGGAACTGAACCAGGGTCAACCCCACGATGGCCAGGAAGAGCGCATAGCTCATCGAGGCGGCGTATGAGTAGTTGCCGAAACCGAACTGGTTGTAGATGTAGAAGGAGATCGACAGGGTGCTGTTCAGCGGCCCGCCCTGGGTCATGACGAACGGCTCTTCGAAGAATTGGAGATAGCCGATGCTGGTGATTACGGCGGCGAACAGGAGCGTCGGACGGAGCAGCGGGAGTGTGACCTGGGTGAATCGCTGCCAGCGGCCGGCGCCATCGATCTCGGCAGCCTCGTAGAGCATGACGGGGATCCCCTGTAGCCCGGCCAGGAAGATCACCATCAAAAAGCCCATGTTCCGCCAGGCGGCCATCACGATCAGCGACGGCATGGCGGTGGTCGTGTTGTGCAGCCAGTCCGGTCCCTGGATCCCGACAAGCGCCAGCAGGCGGTTCACCAGTCCCACGTCGCCGCTGAGCAGCAGGCGCCAGACAACTGCGATGGCCACGATGCTGGTCACAACCGGAAGGTAGAAGCCGACCCGGAAGAGGGCCCTGAAGCGGACCACGCCTTGGTTGACGCCCACCGCCGCCAGGAGCCCCAGCGCAATCGTCAACGGGATCCCGATCACCACGAAATACGCCGTGTTGAGTACCGCCTTCCAGAACGTGGGATCACCGAAGAGGCGCGTGAAGTTGTTCAGGCCCACGAAGTCAACGCTGAACGGCGCCGTGATGTCGGTGCTCTTCAGGTCGGTGAAGCTCATTACCAGCGAGACGGCGACCGGAGCGGCCATGAAGATCAGAAAGAGCACCAGGAACGGGACCGCGAAGCTCCACGCCACCAGCGACTGGCGGAGGCGGATCCCCGCCGCCGACCTGGCGGCGGGGCCCACGCTGCCGGTCGCGACCGACTCGCTCACGACTACAAGCCCGTACCGATGGAGGCGGCCTGTTGCTGCATCGCCTTGGCAGCCGCATCCGGCGCCTCACCGCTCTTGGTGAGCTTTTCGACCTCGGTGTCGATCGCGGTGGCGATCTGCTCCCAGGTGGGAATCGCCGGCGGCGACTTCGCGTCCTTAAGCTGCGTACCGAAGACAGCGAGATTCGCATCGTTGGCGATCGACGCATCGCTCCAGGCGGCCTGTACGGATGGCAGGTCCGCAACCGTCTTGAACCACTTTGCCTGCACGTCGGGCTGGCTCAGGTAGTTGACGAAGGCCCAGGCCGCCGCCCGGTTCTTGGTCTTCTTGAAGACGGCGAGGTCACCACCACCCACGAAGCTCGTTCCGGCGGTTTCCTTGGGCATCGGTGCCAGACCAACCTTCGCCATGAAGCTGGCATCGGCCTTGCTCAGATCCTTGAGGATGCCGATATGCCATGGACCCGACACGAACATGCCGATGCTGCCATTGATGAAGCCCGCCTCAAGCGCACCAGGATCGAGGGCGGTTGGGGAGAGCTTGTCGGTGAAGAAGCTCTGGTAGTAGGTCAGCGCGTCGATGTTCGGCTGCGCGTCGAGCGTGAACTTGCCGGCGTCATCGACGATGCCGCCGCCCTTCTGCCAGACGAACGGTAGGACCGTCTGCCACGAGCCGGTTCCGCCGGCCTGCAGGTTGATGCCCCACTTGGCACCAGCCTTGGTCTTCATCGCTGCGGCCATGCTCTTGAGCTGGTCCCAGGTGGTTGGAGGCTCCACGAACCCGGCCTTCTCGGCCAGGTCCTTGCGGTAGTAGATGACCCGCGTTTCCACATACCAGGGCACGCCGTAGCTGGTGCCGTTGACTACCGTCGTGTCCCACGCGCCTGAGAAGAACTGGCTCTTGTCAATACTGGAGGGCGTGGGATCGAAGGCACCTGCCTTGGCGAACTCGCCCATCCAGGTCGTGCCAATCAGGCTGACGTCCGGCGGGGTCCCGCCAATCGCGCTCTGGATCTTGTTGTGCGCCGCGTCCCACGGGATGGCCGTCACTTTGACGGTGACGCCCGTGTTCTTGTCCATGAAGTCCTTGGCCAGCACGGACAGCTTCTCGCCCTCGGTGCCCATCGCCCAGACGTTGAGCGTCCCGGAGAGGGGCCCCGTGGGGATGGGTGAGCCGGCGGTGCTGGCGGCGCCACTCCCTCCGCCGCTCCTGCCGCAGGCCGCGAGCAGCACGGCCATCGCGAGGAGCACCACAACGCTACGTAGCCTGGTCATTGACGTATACCTCCATGGTCCGGGTGGTACCCGCAGCTCGCCCTGATGACGACTCGGGCGGCCAGCACCTCGTGGAACGGCGCCCGTGGGGGCCTACCCGCTCCGCTGGCAATTCGTTCGCGCAATGCCCGCGCGCCGCGAACACCGAGCTCGTGCATTGGCTGGCGCACGGTCGTCAATGGCGGGGAAACGTGGCGCGCCACGGGCACGTCGTCCCAGCCGGTGATGGCGATCTGCAGACCGATCTGCAGCCCCGCCTCCTGGGAGGCCGCGTAGGCGCCCAGGGCGATCTCGTCGTTGGCGCAGAAGAGGGCGGTCACCCCCGGACGGTTTGCGAGCAACGCCGCAGCTGCCGCATACCCCTCCTGCTCGCGATACGACGACGGGACGGGTCCGCTCGGCACCGGCAGGCCCGCGGCCTCGTGCGCTGCCAGGAATCCGCCCCAGCGTTCGGCACCATCCGGCGACGAGTTTGGATCGCCAATGAACGCCATCTGCCGATGGCCGTGCTCCAGCAGGTGGCTGGCCAGCGTCTGTGCCGCTTGCCGGTTCTCCGCGCGAACGCTATCCGCGTCGGTGACCGGCGGCCTCGCCAGCAGGACGACCGGTCGGCCGGAGGCGCGGAGCTCGACGATCGCCGCATCCGGGACCGTGTGGCCCAGGATGAGCACCCCATCGACCCGTGCCGCCAGTTTCCGCAACCGATCCGCCGGCGCCTCACCGCCGTGGGTCGAGAGGATGACGACTGAGTCGCCGTGGTGCGTTCCCTCGGCCTCGAAACCGCGCAGTACCTCCGCGAAGTACGGGCCGGAGAGGTCAGGAAAGACGATTCCAAGCGCCGCATGGTGCTGCTTGGCGAGCGACTGACCGAGGTGGCTGGGCGTGTAGTCCAGCTCAGCGATGGCGGCTTCCACCCGACGGCGCGTCCCGTTCGCGACCGGCGCGCTGCCGCCGTGGACGCGTGACACGGTGGCAACCGACACCCCAGCGCGTCGTGCCACGTCTCGAATCGTCGTAGCCAACCCAACCGCCCCTTGCCCTGAAAACGGTTTCGCAAGTTAGGGATGGTGCATGAATCGTGCCGAATCGGTGCGCGACCGCAACGCCACCAGGGCGGGTTTGGCGTGGTGCGCCGACGGAACCCTCGCGGCCCATGAGTTACGTCGGGGCAGCGGCCGGCTTGCTAGCGCCGTATTGCAGCACAGCTACACAAACGTTCCTGACGCGGCGACTTCGGTCTGATGACCGCACCCATCCTTAGGCGTAGCGCCCCCACTCAAGCGCGCTCCCGGCCCTAGATCACGAGTAGCAGTGCCCCCAGGACCACCGCCCCGGCGCCGGCGAGCTTGGCGGCCGCGCGATCATCCTCGTGCAGCCGATAGACACCCCAGATCGCCACGACCACCACGCCCGCCTCGCGGGCGGGCGCCACGACCGCGAGCGGCGCAACGCTCAACGCCAGCAGGACGAGGCTGTATGCCGCCACCGTCAGTAGCCCGACCAGCGGCGCGGCCGCTTGCCGCGGGCCACGCCCCCACGGAGCGAGGAAGAGGGACATGGCGGCGAACGTCGCCCATGCGTAGAGCCAGACCGGACCGGTGCGAACTCCCAGCCGATCGACCGCCGAGTAGGCGGCGATGCAGACGCCGGTCGCCAGGGCCGGCACGAGCGCCGACCGTCCCGCCGCCCCGGGTCGCGCAAGCCAGATCCCGCCGACCAACGCTCCAACGCCGGCCCACTGCAGCGGCCCCAGCCGCTCCCTCAGGACCGCGACACCGACTGCCACGGCCAGGATTGGCGCGGTGCCGCGGGCGATCGGGTAGACGGACGAGATTTCGCCTCGCCGGTAGGCCGCCGAGAGGAGGTGGAAATACGCGAGCTCAATGAGCCCCGACGCAACAGCCAACAGCCAGCCGGCCAGCGGAAGGCCGGGACGTCCGGAAACCAGCCAGACGACGGCCACGAATGGCGTGGCCGCGATGGTGACGGTAGGTATCGCCTGCGCCGCCAGCCGAAGCGGGTCCTCGGAGGCCTTGAGCCGCAGGTTCCACGCGGCGTGGAGCGCAGCGCTGGCCAGAGCCAGGGCGGCTCCGACAGCCACCGGGTCCATCTAGATAACCGCGAAGATGCGCCACTCTCCAGGCACGCCTTTCAGGGCGTGGAGGCCGCGATCCTCGAAAGTTATTCCGGACCCGGCAACGAGATCGCGCACGGTGCTCGACACGAGAACCTCGCCGGGTCCCGCCAACGACGCGACCCGCGCACCGATGTGGACGGCGATCCCTCCCAGCTTGGTCCCCATTCGCTCGGCCTCGCCGGTATGCAGGCCAACGCGTAATCGCAGGTCGAGCGGCGCGACGGCCCGATGCAGCGACATCGCGCAACGGATGGCGCGTGCCGGACCGTCGAAGCTGGCCAGGAAACCGTCCCCGGC
>JALYLE010000307.1 GCA_030774375.1 Chloroflexota bacterium
GGCCCCATCGTGAACGCCGACGGCCAGCTCCTGGGGATCAACACCAACCGGCTCGGCTCCGGCTTCTACCTGGCGATCGCCGCCGACGCTGGCCTCCGCACCAGGGTCGACGCTCTCAGCCGCGGGGAGGCGCCCGCTCGGCGTCGCCTGGGCGTGGGACTCGCTCCCTCCGAGGTGGCGCGTCACATGCGCCGCGCGGTGGGACTCGATGAGCGCGATGGCCTGCTGGTGCGCGACGTCGAGGAGGGCTCCCCGGCGGCGACCGCTGGGATCGTGGAGGGCGACCTGATCGTCGAGGCCGCAGGAAAGAGCATCACCAGCATCGATGACCTCTTCGAGGCACTGGCCGCCGCACCCGCCGATAAGCCGCTCGAGGTGAAGGTCATTCGCGGTATCGAGGAGCGATCGGTTAGCGTTGCGTAGGTGATCGACGACGTCCCGTGTTCCCACCTTGACACGATCCGCGATGTGACGCCCAGCGCCGCCGGTTGCGAGGAATGCCTCAAGACCGGCGATAGTTGGGTACACCTGCGCCTCTGCCTTGCATGCGGACACGTCGGCTGCTGCGACAACTCCCCGAACCGGCACGCGACCAAGCACTACAGGGCAACCGGGCACCCGATCATCCAGTCCTTCGAGAAGGGTGAGGATTGGATCTGGTGCTACGAGGACAAGGTCTACCTCGAGCCCTAGAGCCACACCCATCAGGGCGTGAGCGGCGTCCCCCACCAGACGGCGGCCGCGATGATGACGTAGAGGCCGATCAGGGCCAGCCCTTCGACCCACGTGCTTCGCCCGTCGACGGTGATCAGCGCCGAGAGCAGTGCGGAGAGCGCGAGCGCGCCGATCAGGACCGGCTGGACGACCAGTGTCATGGGTGACGGCCCGATCAGCAGGCTGAGCAAGACGAGCGCGGGGGTGAGCGCCAGGGCCACCTGCAGGGCGCTGTTGAGGATGAGGCTGACCGCCAGGTCCGGCTTGTTGCGGGCCGCCATCTGCACGCCAACAACGTTCTCGACCGCGTTGCCCGCAATCGCCACGACGACCAGCCCCACGAAATCCTGCGAGAGGCCTAGCGTCGCCATCGCCGGGCGCAGGGACTCGACGAACCATTCGCTCACCAGGGCGGCACCCAACCCCGCGGCGGCCAGCACCCCCACGGCGAGGCCAATTGGCCAGACCGTTTCCAGCTGGGGAACGGGCGAACTCGCTCCGGCGCCTCCTCGAACCGAGGACGGAATGGAGCTGACGAAAACGACGAGGAGAACGACCGAGGCGATCACCGACAGCTCGACCGCGTGGCCCGCATCGGGAGCACCCGGCGCGGTGGCCAGTGCGGGGATCGCCAGGGCGGCAGTAGCGAGCAGGATCAGGACCGAAATCATGCGTGGCGTCTCGCTGGCGAAATGCTGCTCGCCGTGGCGCAACCCGCCGACCAGGAACGCGATTCCCAGCACGAGCAACGCGTTGGCCAGGATGGAGCCGATGAGCGCGGTCTGCACCACGACGGTGAGACCCGCCTGAAGGGCGAAGATGCTGATGAAGAGCTCGGGGAGGTTGCCGAGCGCTGACTGCAGGACGCCGGTGGCGCCCGATCCGAAGCGGTGGCCCAGCTGATCCGTTCCCTCACCGACCATAGAGGCAAGCGCCGCGAGCGCAACGGCCGAGGCGACGAAGATCGGGACTCCTTCTGCACCGATGATCCGGAAGACAAGCGCGACAAGCGTTGCGGCGATCGCGACCGCGGAGAGCACGATGACCGTGGGGCCAAGGGTTGCCAGAATCGCCGGGCCGCGCGTTGGCATCGCCCTCACCTTAGCCGTCGTGGGCAACGGCTATGAAGCGTCGGATGCGGGGCGGCGGCTGCTGGGACTGCGGGCGGTCAATGGCCGACCACGCGTTCGGGGCTCGCCCGCATGGCCTCGGCCTTGGCCAGCGCGATTTAGACTCAGCGGGTGTTCAGCTCGGTCCGCGTCATCGGCACGGGGCGTGCCGGCGGTGCCGTTGCCGCCAGGCTTCGGGAGCGCGGGTTGGAGGTCAAGTCCGGGCGCGAGGCGGCGGCCGATGCTGACCTCGTGGTCCTGGCCGTCCCGGACGGTGCAATCCGCGAGGTGGCCGCGAACCTTGGCATCGGGCCGTGGGTCGCCCATCTCTCCGGGGCCACGACGCTCGACGCGCTCGATCCCCACGAGCTCCGCATCAGCGTGCACCCGCTGCAGACGCTCACCACGGAGCGCGGCGCGGAGCAGCTCGACGGGGCGTGGGGTGCCATCACCGCCGAGACCGACGATGCCATGGCCCGCGCGCGATGGCTCGCGGAGCAGCTGGGCTTGCGCGCCTTCCCCCTGCGCGACGCAGATCGTCCCCTCTATCACGCGGCTGCTGTCATCGCCGGGAACTTCCTCGTCACCCTCTACCGCAGCGCGGCGCGGCTTTGCGAAGAGGTCGGAGCTCCGCCGGAGGCCCTCGTGCCGCTCATGCAGCGCACCATCGAGAATGGCTTCGTCCTGACAGGACCGATCGCTCGGGGCGACTGGGCGACCGTCGAGGCGCACCTCGAGGCGCTCGCACAACGCGCCCCTGATCTGGTGCCCATGTATCGGGCTCTCGCCGACGCGACAAGGCGATGAGCCGCTGACGATGATCATCGTGCGCACTATCGCTGGCCTGCGCGAAGCGCTGATGGCGCCGCGCGAGGACGGCTCGCGCATCGGCCTGGTACCGACAATGGGAGCGTTGCACGAAGGCCACCTCTCACTCTTCCGCGCGTCCGTCGCGGAATGTGACCTGACCGTCGCCAGCCTCTTCGTGAATCCCGCCCAGTTCGGGGCCAACGAGGACCTCGCCCGCTATCCGCGCGACGAGGCCGGTGATGCGCGAGCTGCTGAAGCGGCAGGCGTGGACCTGCTCTTCGTACCGTCCGGCGAGGAGCTCTACCCGTCCGGCTTTCAGACCTGGGTGGAGGTCAGTGAGCTTGGCGCCATCCTGGAGGGCGAGCTTCGCCCCGGCCACTTTCGGGGGGTGGCGACCGTCTGCCTCAAGCTCGTCAACATCACGCAGCCGGCGGTCGCCTACTTCGGCCGCAAGGATGCTCAGCAGGTGGCCGTCATCAAGACCTTGCTGCGCGACCTCAACCTGAGCCTCGAGATCCGCAGCATGCCCATCGTGCGCGATCCAGACGGGCTGGCCCTGTCCAGCCGCAACGTGTACCTGTCGACCGATGACCGCCGGCGCGCGCTCGCGCTCCCTCGCGCCCTCGAGGCCGGCGCTGCGGCAGACGCCGCGGGTCGGGACCCTGTCGCGGCGGCGCGCGCGATTCTCGACGCGACCGGCGGCATCAGCGTGGACTATGCGGAAGTCGCCGATCTCGACGGCCCAACGCTGGCCGCCGCGATCGGGGTGGGCTCGACACATCTGATAGACAATGTCTTACTGCAAAGCGAAACAGCGGAGACACCATGAGCACCGAGCCCGCCCACCTGACGCCCCTCGAGTTCGCCGCGATGAAGGCCCGCGGCGAGAAGATCGTGATGGTCACCGCCTACGACACGCCAGGCGCGCGCCTCGCCGACGAGTCGGGGGTCGACATCGTCTTCGTGGGCGACTCAGCCGCGAACAACGTCCTGGGGTACGACGGCACCACGCCGATCAGCATGGACGAGATGGTGATGCTGGCTCGCGCGGCGCGGCGCGGGACGCATCGGGCCTTCTTCCTGGTGGACATGCCGCTGGGCTCGTTCCAGGTCTCCGACGAGGAGGCTGTGCGCAATGCGGTGCGCTTCGTCAAGGACGCGGGCGCTGAAGGCGTGAAGCTGGAGGGCGGCGGCTCATCGGCGGCCCGGGCACGCGCCATCGTCGCCGCCGGTATTCCGGTGATGGGCCACATCGGTCTGACGCCGCAGTCGGCCAGCATGCTGGGTGGCCTGAAGGCCCAGGGCCGAACGGCGGCCAAAGCGCGTCAGCTCTACGCCGATGCCCAGGCCCTCCAGGCGGCTGGCTGTTTCGCGATCGTCCTCGAGGCGGTGCCGGCACGAGTGGCGCTGCGGATAACCGAGTCGCTGCGGATCCCGACCATTGGGATCGGCGCCGGCCGCGACTGCGACGGCCAGGTCCTCGTCTGGCACGACCTGCTGGGCATCACCGAGGGCGTGACGCCTCGCTTCGTGAAGCGCTACGCGAACATCGCCGCCGAGACCCGACAGGCCCTCGAGACGTTCGCGGCTGAGGTCCGCTCGGGCGTTTTCCCGGCGGATGAGCACACGTACAAGATTCCGGAGACGGAGCTCGCCCTCTT
>JALYLE010000308.1 GCA_030774375.1 Chloroflexota bacterium
CGCCTACACTTTGCGCATGTTCTCCTTCCTGAACCCCTCCAAGTCCCGCATGCCATCGCCGACCGAAGCGCTCGGCGGCCGGCCCAATCCAATCCGTACCGCCGAGCGCCACTTCGTGAATGGCGCCGCGCTCAAGCCTCCATACCCCGCCGGCACCGAGGTCGCCGAGTTCGCCTTCGGCTGCTTCTGGGGCGCCGAGAAGGATTTCTGGGAGACCCCAGGCGTGGTCGTAACCGCCGTGGGCTACGAGGGCGGCTACACGCCGAACCCCACCTACGATGAGGTCTGCTCCGGCAAGACCGGCCATTCCGAGGCGGTTCGTGTCGTCTTCGATCCTTCCAAGGTCAGCTACGAGCAGCTTCTCAAGGTCTTCTGGGAGCACCACGACCCGACCCAGGGGATGCGCCAGGGCAACGACACTGGCACGCAATATCGGTCAGCGATCTTCCCCCAGACCGATGCGCAGGCCAGCGCCGCCAAGGCATCACGCGACATGTACCAGGCCGAGCTGCGCAAGGCGGGCTACGGCGAGATCACGACCGAGATCACCTCAGCGCCCGAGTTCTATTTCGCGGAGGACTACCACCAGCAGTATCTGGCCAAGAATCCGCACGGCTACTGCCCCGACCATTCGACGGGCGTCTCATGCCCGGTCGGGCTGGGCGTACGTGCGGGCGAGCCTGCGACGACGCTGGAGCAGGTCTAGACAAGGTCAGCAGCGGGGGAATGTGGGGCTTGATCATCGGTCCCGCCCGTCAACCCCCGCATCGGGTCAGCGCTGGAGGCAGGCGTTGGCATAGTAGATCGGGATGTCGAGGGCTGCATGTAGCGCGATCGGCATGAGCAGCGAGCCCGTCCGCAGCGTGATGGCGCCGAAGGCCAGGCCGGCAGCCGTGGTTGCCGCGATCACCGGCAATGGCGAGCCCGAGAAGTCGCTGCCAACGCCGTGCGCCAATCCGAACACGGCCGCCTGGATCGCGATCGCCAGGACGAGCCTACGCGAGCGCATCACCCAGTGGAGCAACACGCCGCGGTACATGGTCTCTTCCATGCTGGCGTTGGCAATCGCGAAGAGGAGAGCGGGGAACACCGCCGATAGGTTTCCCAGCGCGACGGGAAGCGGTCCGAAGAACGGCTCGGCCACCGCTGGACCGATAAAGACGGCCACGATACCCACGGTCAGAAATGCGCCAATAGCGAGCGCAACCCCCGCACGTGAGGCCCGCCGTAGCCCGATCTCCCGTCCGGTCGAGCCGAGCAGTCGGACGACGAACGCCACGGCAACCAGCACGAGCACCGTACCCGCCACTCGATACAGCGCAAACGGCGCGAGCAGGTCGGTGCAGCTGCTCCCATCGCGAGCGTTCGTCGGTAGTGCTATGTCGCTCCACGCCACGCTCAGCGCCACGAGCATGCAGGCGCCGTACACAAACGTCTCGTGACCCGGCGGTGTGCTCTGGGTCCGAGATTGCCAGAAGCTGGCCAAGAATCCGACAAGCAGAACGAGCAATACGGGTAGACGCAGCGCTTCGAACGCAGCGGCGGCCAGCAACAGGAGCAGCGGCAGCCAGGTTATCGCCGATCGAACGCGTCTCATGCGAGGGGCCCGGGTGAACTGAGTCCTGCGCTAATTCACGCGCTTGGCGCGGCCCGTCCAGAACGGCTCGCGCAGCTCGGCCTTCAGGATCTTCCCCGTTCCGCCCTTGGGAAGCGAATCGCGGAACTCGAAGGACTGCGGCACCTTGAAGCCCGCCAGCTGGGTTCGGATGTGTGCTTCCAGCTCCGGCGCGCGGACGCTGGCACCATCCTTCAACACCACCATCGCTACAGGTACCTCTCCCCACGTGTCGTCCGGAGCTGCGACCACCGCGCACTCCATCACCGCAGGATGGGAGGCGATGGCGTTCTCGATCTCGACCGAGCTGATGTTCTCGCCGCCGCGGATGATGATGTCCTTCGATCGATCCTTGATCGTGATGTAGCCCTGCTCGTCGATGACCGCCATATCGCCGGTGTGGAACCAACCGTCGACGATCTTTTCGGCGGTCCCCTCAGGGTCTCGGTAGTAGCCGTCCATGACCACATTCGAGCGCACAACGATCTCGCCGATCTCCTCGCTATCGGGCCGAACATCCCCGCCTGACCCGTCCACGACCCGCAGCGTGACCCCTGGGAGTGCATAACCGGTCATCGCCTGGCGCGCAGCCACTCGCTCCTGCGGCTCCTTCGCGGTGAGCGCCGCCCGCGGGCGGGCGAGCGAGATGATCGGTGTCGTTTCCGACAGCCCGTAGCCCACGAGAGCGGTGCAGCCCAGAGCCTCCTCGACGGCCCGAACCAACGTCGGTGACGCTGGAGATCCGCCGATCAGCACCTCCCGGAGGCTTGAGACATCGTAGGACGCCCGCTCCGCATAGTTGATCAGGGCATTGAAGATGGTCGGGACGCCCAGCAGGCGCGTCACCTTCTCCTCCTGGACAAGGCGAAGCAGCGTCCCCGGATCGAACTTGCGGAGCATCACGTGGCGGCCGCCAGCGAGGGTCGTCCAGTGTGGCGCGCCCCAACCGTTCACGTGAAAGAGCGGCACCACATGCAGGACGGTGTCGCTATCGGTGATCCGCAGGGCCATCCCGGCATAGATGCCGTGGAGGTGCAGGTTTCTGTGGGTGAGTGCCACCCCCTTGGGCTTGCCCGTGGTTCCCGACGTGTAGAACAGCTCGGCGGTGGCATCCTCGTCGATCGGTTCCGCAACGTAGTCCGACGAGGCCGACTCCAGGAGCGCGTCGTACTCGTCGGTTGCCGGTCCCTCCACGGGCCCTTCCATCACGACCCAGCGCATGTCTGCCGGCAGCTGCTCACGGACCGCCTCTACGATCGGTGTGAAGTCAGCGTGGTAGAAGACCACCTTGGAGCCCGCGTGGCCGAGGATGTAGCCGATCTCGGGCGGCGCAAGACGGATGTTGATCGGGTTGAGCACCGCGCCTGCCTCGAGGACTCCGTAGTAGGCCTCGAGGAGCTGGTGGCAGTTGTAGCTGAGGAAGCTCACCCGGTCGCCGGGCTCGACGCCCAGCTGGCGCACCGCATTGGCGAGCCGATGGGTACGCTCCGCGTACTGCGTGTAGGTGAACCGGCGGTCGCCGTCCACGACCCCCTCGACGTCCCCGAAGTACGCGGCGGCACGGTCGCGGAATTCCAGGACGCTCAGGGGAACGCGCATGGCGAGGCACCTCGTATCGGGCGTGCGGCTGCAATGCTGCGAGCATAGGGCGGTCGCCGCCCAACCCGCCACGTGAACCGGCGGCTCGGCGCCCCGGCGTCAGTCGGACAGGCTTTCTGCGTACGCCACCGCCTCGTCGAGGGACATGTTTCGACCCTCGGCGAGTGCCTGCTCAACGGCCTCGTCGCCAATCGCCTGACGCGCCTGCTCTTCCACGTCCTCGATCCGCAGGAACAACCTGGGTGCCGAGGCGCCGGTCGTCGACGTGACCACGAGCGCTGCACCCATCAGGCGCATGGCCTCCATGTGGCGACCGGCGTCGGACTCAAGCGCCGAGATTGAGCCAAACGATGCGCCGAGGCCTGGCAGGTTCCTGGCCTCGAGGTGCATCCGGAGCCCTTCCCGAAATCTGGCGCGACCCTCGGCCATGTGGCCCAGGAGCCGCTGCGCCTGGCCCATCTGCCCGAGGTTCCACGCCATCTGGAACCGGTCACCAGCGGCCTGAAACGAGTCGTGGGCCTGCTCCATGAGCGAAAGGCCCGCCGTCGGCTCACCGCCGACGACGAGGACGATGCCCAGCGAGCTTTGACTCTTCGCCACGAGATTGGGGTTGCTGAGCTCCGTCGCGAATGCAAGGCTGGCTTCGAACCGGCGGCGGGACTCCACGTTGTCATTCCTGAGGACGGGCACGAACGCGAGGTTGTACAACGCCTCGCCCTCGGCGTCGCGGTCTCCAAGCTGACGATAGGCGGTCACCGCGGACTCGTATGCCCGTTCAGTCGCCTCGACATCGGAGAGCCAGTACGCCAGTCCGCCGAGGGGCGATGTACGCCTTCGCCCGGGCCTGAGACACCGTCCCTGGATCCAGCGCCAGCACTGCATCAAGCCAGGACCGGCCTTCACGGAGATACCCGCGTTGCTGCCAGAAGCGCCAGAGCGCGGCGGCGAGCCGCAGGCCGGTCTCGGCATCGCCCGCCTCCAGCGTGTACGTGAGTGCCGCCCGCACGTTGTCGTGCTCGCGTTCGAATCGGTCAAGCCAGGCGACCTGCTCAGGACCCATGAAGTGTCCTTCCGCGGTTTCGGCCAGATCGCGGTAGTAGCTGCCGTGGCGCGCGGCGACTGCGTCCAGGGTCGCATCGGCCTCGAGCTTGTCATGCGCATATTCGCGAATCGTCTCGAGCATCCCGAAACGCGACTCGCTGGCCAGGTCGTACCGCCGCACCAGGCTCTGCTCCACGAGTGAGGCAAGCCCATCGAGCGTGTTCAGCCCGAGCTCGCCGTCCGGGTTGCAGGCTGCTTCCACCGCCTCGAGCGTGCAGCCTCCGGCGAAGACGGCGAGGCGCCCGAACAGAAACTGCTCCGGCCGACGAAGCAGGTCATAGCTCCACTCGATCGTCGCGCGCAGGGTTCGCTGACGAGCGGGCAGGTTCGTGGGCCCCCCGGTCAGGACCGGGAGATGCTGCTGAACCCGGGCCAGGATCTCGCGAGGCTCGAGAAGGCGGACGCGGCTCGCAGTGAGCTCGATGGCAAGCGGCAGCCCATCGAGCCGAACGCAGATCTCGGCGACCGCTTGGGCGCTCTCCTCGGTAAGCGCAAAATCCGGACGCGCTACCCGGGCCCGCTCGAGAAAGAGGGCGACTGCCTCGTT